>NZ_JBIRAZ010000050.1:0-28415 GCF_044326415.1 Actinomadura sp. 6N118
ACCAGCGCCAATCCCAGCCCTCCCGCCACGCGATGCCCGCAAACACCACGAAACGACAGAACCGAACACGGCACCTGTCAACCATCAACTGGGACTCGACTGTCAAGCATGACCCGGGACACGACACTCACCTGACCCGCCAGCCTGCCGAATTCAGCTTTTAGGTATCAAGGGCGGCGGCGCTCGCGTCGCCGCACCGGCCGCCCGGCTCCGCCGGTCGGCGCGTGCGGCGTGGGCGCCGGTCACCGACCGGCGGCCCGGACGGCCGCGCGCCGCACCGCCGGGCGCCAGCCCCCCGGCCAACTGTGGTCTCGGGGTACGCGCCGCCGCCAGAGCGCGTATACGCTCGCCCGACTACTTCACAGTCCTGGGAGGGCCCTTGCCCGCGATCGGCCTCGCCGAGATCATCATTATTCTCGTCTGCCTTGGGGTTCCGGTGGCACTCATCGTGGCCTGGATCGCCATCTTCAGGAAGAGCATGAAGCGCTCGTGACGCCTCCGGCGGGGGCACTCCGGCTCTGGGAAGAGGGGCCGGCCGCCGCGGGATGACCTTGGCAGCCGCCGGTTCGCCGCCCTCGGAGGGTTTGCGATCCTCTCCTCGCGACAGGAACGACCACCGCATCGCTAGTGCGGCATGAACGTCACCGGGTTTGATCACGCGGCCTTGGGCGGTGGGTGGCCCCAGCGGTGCCGACGTTGGCTGCGGACGCGGGCGCGCCTCCGGTGTGGACAGGATCGGTAGGCCCGAAAGTCTCTGGCCGCCACCGGCCAGGTGGCCGACGGCTGGATCCCGGGCCACGCGGCGGACTGACTCAGCGAGCGCTATCGAACTTCGCGCCCGGTCATCGACGAAGCGGCGACGGCCGTGGGCCGCGATCCGCGCGAGATCCGCACGATCTTCAACTTCCCCGGGGCGCATCACCGACCGGCCGCTGCCCGCCACGCGCAACCGTGACGGGCGCTGGATCGGCGGCTCCGTCGACCAGTGGGCCGAAGATCTCACCGGCGCCGTGCTGGAGCACGGTGCGTCGGGCTTTACGCTCTTCTCGCCCAGCGGCGGAACGCAGGACTTCGTCTCTCTCGGCCGCTGGGGCGCCGAAATCGTCCCGGCCGCACGCGAGGCGATCGCGAAGGAAAGCGGCTAGCAACTGCGTCCCGCCCTCGATTCTCCGTGTAGACATGCGGGGATCTCTTCAACGAACCCGTGGTCGTGGCGATGTTCTGCCGAACGACCCGGCGCCCCTGGCAAGGTCCAGGGGCGCCGGAGTTCCGAAGGCTCGCTGTTGTTGGCTGGTGGTCAGATCAGGACCGGGAGGTTGCTCCGCACGGGTCAGGCGGCGACCGGGGTTTCGTCGGCAGCGGCGCCGGCCGCGTTCTCGGTGAGCGGCTTGCGGGAAGGGCTGAATCCCAGCGCGACCATGGCGGTGAGAGCGATCCCGGCGGCCGCGACGAAGGTCGCGGTGCGCAGGCCGTCGGTGGTGGCCGAGCGCAGCGCGGGACCCGTCAGGCCGTCGGTTCCGGCGTTGGCGATGGCGACCAGGACGGCCAGCCCGACGGCTCCGCCGATCTGCTGAGCGGTGGAGGCCACCCCGGAGGCGACTCCCTGATGGTGGGGCGCGGTGCCGGCGGTCGCGGCGCCGAACATCAGGGTGTAGCCCGCCCCCTGGCCCAGGCCGAGGACCACCAGCCCGGGGATGAGGGCGGCGTAGGACGCGTCGGTGGCCAGTGTGGCGGCGACGAGCATGGTGCCCGCCAGGCCGACGATCAGACTCGCGATCATGGTGGTCCGGGTCCCGCAGTTGGTTGCCAGCTTTCCGGCGAGCTGGGCGCCCGCGACGATGGCGGCCATCGGGATCAGGAACGCCAGGCCGGTGCGCAGCGCGTCATAGCCGTGGACTACCTGGAAGTAGACGGTCAGGAAGTACAGCAGCGTGCCGAACGTCCCCATGTACAGGAACGTCACCAGGACCCCGCTGCCCAGGTCGCGGCCGCGCAGCAATCGCAGCGGCAGCAAGGGGTCGGCGCTGCGGGCCTCGATCGCCGCGAACATCGCCAGCAGCAGGGTGCCCGCGACGGCACCGCCGACCACGGCGGGGGCCGTCCATCCCGACTCTGGGCCCTGGACCAGGGCGAACACCACCAGGGTGGTGCCCGCGGTCGCGGTCAGCGCCCCGCCAAGGTCGAATCGGCGGCCCGCCGCGCGGAGCACGCCCGCCGTGGCGCCGGGATCGATGAGGGGAACGGCCAGCACCGCGGCCGCGGCGGCCAGCGGCACGTTTACGTAGAACACCGCGGGCCAGCCGAACGCCTGGGTGAGCACGCCGCCCAGCAGCGAGCCGAGGATCATGCCGCTGCCACCGGCGGTGCCCCACACGGCGAACGCGCGATTGCGTTCGCGGCCCTCGGCGAAGCCGGTGCTGACGAGCGTCAGCGTCGCGGGGAACAGGAAGGCCCCGCCCAGCCCCTGGACGGCGCGCGCGGCGACCAGCGGGCCGGGACTGGCGGCCAGCCCGCCCGCCAGCGACGCCGCCGCGTACAACACCAGTCCAAGAATGAACATCCGGCGCGGGCCGAACAGGTCGACGGCGCGTCCGCCCAGCAGGAGGAAGCCGCCGAACGCCACCGCGTACGCGCTGATCACCCACTGCAGGGTCTGCGCCGAGAACCCGAGGCTCTCGCCGATCTCTGGCAGCGCCACGTACACGATGTTGTAGTCGATCGAGATGATCAGCTGGGCGAACGCCAGCAGGGCCAGGGTCAGCCCCGGGCGGCGAAACCCGGAGCTGGACTCTTGGACGCGGGACATGAGGGACCTCCGTAAGAACGTCAGAGTGGATGAAGTGAGGTACGCGGGGTCATGCACCATGGAGAGGGAATCGGCGCAGCCGAGACCGTGTGGTCAGCCGCCGAAGATCGCGGTGGGGTCGCCGGTGTACCAGGCGTTGTCGATGCGCATGCGGCGGATGACCCAGCGCTCTCCGTCGCGAACGAGGTCGACGTCGTACGGGTTCTTCAGCAGGGCGAAGGTGTCGTGGTCGGCGGTGAGTAGATGCTGGGCCTCCACCAGGGCGGTGAGGCGCGCGGTGTCGCCGTCCACGGCAATGCGGGGATTGGTGACCTGGTGGGTCGTGTCCACCCGGCCGGTGAACGAGTCGAGGATGAGGGTGACGATCGAGTCCCGCCCGGACATCAGCGGCGGCCGGCCGCCCCACTTGGCGGCCGCTGGACGGAAGTCGAGTTCGGCGTCGGCGGCGAAGGCCGAGGCGAACAGCTCCTTGTCCTTGAGGTCCTGGCCCAGGCCGAATCGATGGAGTGCGTCGAGGATCTCCGTACGGTCCCGAAGCTCCCGGACGACCGCGTCGGTGTCGGTGGCCGGAGCGGATACGGCCTGCTCAACGGTGACGTACATTGCCTACTCCCGTGCAGGTCAGAGGGGTCGTGTGAACGGTGTCCACTCTCGGCCCGCCCGAGGAGTCGATCAATGCCGCCCTGTGCAAGGATTGTGAAGCCTGCGTTAACGATGGGGAGGAGCGTCCATGCTGGAACGACACGAGCTGGAGGCGTTCCTCACCCTCGCCGAGGAACTGCACTTCGGCCACACCGCCGAACGCCTGCACGTCTCCACCGCCCGGATCAGCCAGACCATCGCCAAGCTGGAGCGCCGGACCGGAGTCCCGCTGTTCAACCGCACCAGCCGCCGGGTGGAGCTGACCGCAGTCGGACGGCGGTTGTACGAGGAGGTCCGGCCCGCCTGGGACCAGATCAGCGCCGCGTTCGAGCGGGCGATCGACACCGGCCGCGGCCTGGCCGGCACGCTCCGGGTCGCGTTCGTCGGCGCGGCCGGTGGGCAACTGCTCGTCGGCGCCACCGAGCTGTTCCGCGAGGCCCATTCCGACTGCGACGTTCAGCTCCGCGAAGCGCAGATGGTCGACCTCATGCCCTGGCTGCGTGACGGCGAGACCGACATCGCGCTGGGCACCTTCCCCATCCACGAGCCCGGCATTGTCACCGGGCCGGTCCTGGTGGCCGAGGCGCGCATGCTCGCCGTCCCCGCCCAGCATCCCTTCGCCCGCCGCGAGTCCGTCTCCATGGAGGACCTGGCCAGGGTGAAGGTGCTCCAGCTGCCGGACACGCTGCCCGACTCCCTGCGCGAAGACCGCACCCCCCGCACCACCCCCGCCGGGCGCCCGATCGAGCCCGGCCCCTCAGCCTCGACGTTCAACGAGATGCTCACCCTCATCGGCGCCGGGCACGGCGTCCTGCCCGTCGGCGCGCAGTCCAGGCGCTACTACGCCCGCCCAGACATCGCCTACATCCCCATCAGCGACGCCCCGCCACTGCAATGGGGCCTGCTCTGGCGCGCCGACGGCGCCACCGCCCGCGTCCGCGCCTTCGTCCAAGCCACCCACGACCTGCTCGCCGTCTCACAAACGAAGACCCCGTAAGCGGCCGGAAGGGCCGCGCCGCGCCGTCCCCGTCCTTGCCGCAGGAGTCGTCGCGAACGGCCTGGACGCGGCTGAGGCAGACCTATCCGGTCAGGGCGGCGGTACGACGGTGATGACGACGTTGCCGACCTTCTGGCCCGTCTCGACATAGCGGTAGGCGTCGACGATCTGCTCCAACGGGGACCGCCGGTCGATGACCGGCCTGCGCACTGAACCCGGCGACAGCCTCGTTGAGAAGGGAAGGCAACGGCGCAGTCGCGTCATGATGCTCGGCTTCGTCCGATGGCCAGGCCTGTGGGGAGGCTCTCGGGAACCTCCTTGAACATGCGTTCCACTTCGGGTGGCAGGAAGTCCAGCACCAGGACGTGCCCGGCCGGCAGTTTCTTGGCGTGGTCAACGATGAGGTTCAGCGCGCCGAGTCGGAGGGAAGCGTCAGGGACGACCCCTGGACTGCTGTTGGACACGCCTTGTGGACGTGGCCTGGGCGAAGGGTCTGGGCTGTTGGTGGTTCAGGAGGTCCCGATGTCGGACAACGGTCACCTGACGCAGACGATGGCGAACATGGTCAAGAGCTCTCTGGCGCCCAAGCAGTTCTCCACCGGGTCCAAGGGCTTCTTTGCCACTGGCAAGGTCGAGGTCGGCGGGCGCCGGTACCAGGCGCAGGTGCAGGCGGTGCTGATCGGTTCCAAGAACGACCCCAAGGCCAAGGTGCGGGCCAGCCTGGACGAGGCCCAGGCACCGTTGCTGACTACGTCACGGCCCGCACCGCTTTGGCCGGTCAAACCGGCCAAGCCCGGCCCGATCACAAGCTTCTGACCAGCGTGTACGACCCAACATTCATCAGCACTCGGCTCGCTGCCTCCACCAAGAGCTGAACCAGCGAGGGTGAACCGCCGATCCGCCCTCGGCCAGAGCCGCAAGGGCGCGCGTCGGGTACCGCTCGTATGGAACCCCACGCCCGCCGGGAAGCATCATGCCCTCACCGTGACTCAGCTGGCCCCGTCCGCCAAGGCGCCGAGCTCGTCACCGTCCTGCAGCCGCGTGTGGGTACCGCGCTCACCACGGCGGCGCGCGGGCTCCTCTGGCGCCACCCACAGGATCAGGTTCAGGGCCAGCAGCAGGAAACCGCAATTCAACTCATCATGACCTCGGCGGGGACGCCGTCCGCACCTACAGGCCTTGTTGAGCAGGATGTCGACGCGTCCGCTGGCGGCGGTGCTGTAGTTCGCCGTCTTGTGGGGTGCGTCTGCAATAGCGTGGTTTGGGGCCCAAGCGTTCCAACGACTTTCAGGCGGTCGTCTACTTCGTCAGATCGCACTTGGACGCTGAGGCCACGGTGGTGGAGTCGGCGTCGCTGCCCGACCGCACGGGAGCAGGCCCGCGCGAGGTCGATGTTCTGATCACCAGTCATGTGCGCGGCAGGGATATCCGTATCGGGGTCGAATGCCGCGACCACCGCAGAACTCTGACATTGCCTGGGTCGAGCAGGTGCGCACCAAGCAGGCGGATCTGGAGCTGGACCAGATGGTGCTGGTCTCTTCCAGCGGTTTCACCGGGGGCGCGGTGGCCAAGGCCCGGTACTGCGGCATCGAGCTGGTGACCCCGGAAAGGGCGATCCCTGCTGACGGGCCTCTTGGCCGGCTGGGGCGGCCGAGCCTGGAGTTTCGCGAAGTGATCCGTGATCGGCTGATCGCGGTCTCCGGCCAGGTCCATTGCGGCGGACGCCTTCAATGGATTCCGCTGGCTGCGGGCGTTGCGGTCTTTGACGCCGGTGGCACTGCGGTCAGCAGTGTCGTCGAGGTGGTGGCGACTATCGCCGATAGGGCGGACCTGCGCGAGGTGGCGGCTCAGGCTCCGGATCAGCCCGGAGAGTTGCGCATCGAGGTGGAGGATCTAGTCCTTCGCCCGGCCGACGGCGGCGAGTCGATCCAGGCGTTCGTCCGGATGAACGCTCATCCCGAGCAGCTGTTGCGCCTGTCGGCGCTCAGTGCCGTGATCGGTGCCCGGGTGCAGACGCGGCCGGTATCGCTGGCGGCCGGAGAACTGCAGGGGGCGGCCTACGCCGTTGGCACGGGCCAGGTTGGAGCTGACCGGCTCTGGTGGTTTTCTCTGAATCTTCCGAGGGCGCACGCATGTCGGTCCGGCTCACCGACGCCGACGGCCAGGTCACCGACTGGATCGCCGACCGCTCCACCCAGACATTGCACCCGCACGGTCCCCCTCCTGCTCCGCTCAGGCGTTAGTGATCCACCAGAGGTTCCGGCTGGTGTACGGGGCGTCGAAACCGTTCAGACGTCGGCCTCCACGGCGGAGGTATCGCCCTCGGGGGCCGAATTCGGGGGGGTGTCTGCTTCGGGAGGAACATCAGTCCCTCGCGCCTCCAGAGTGCACCGTTGGTCCTATGGATCCGTTGAGTTCGCAGACCCCACAATGCCTTGGAGGCTGAATACATGCTTCCGGAACTGTCAAAGTCATTTGTCCTTCTTTAGGGGCATTGGATGGCTTTGGTGCTCGACGGGGTGCCTGAGGACACAGGCAGACGAAAGGTCCGCGTCTTGTAAGCCGAGGAAGGGATGGCTGCACATCGATGAGCACGACACGACGCACGCTGTTGGGCGGGATGCTGGCGGCTCCGTTTCTAGCTCACTTCGCGGGGAACGCGGACGGGGCCACCTCGACTGAGAAGTGGGGTTCAGTCAGCGACGGGTGGGTGGAGCTTCGATGGACTCCGCAGGCCCAGGCGCAACTGAAGCGCCATCAGAGCGCCATCGAACCCATCGCCCCGGCCAAGATGATCAAGGACGCCGACGGGATGGGCATACGGGTCCCGGTGCGCACGGCAACGAGTGATCCGTCGCTGGACAAGCCTGCGCAGGCACGGGGCAGCGGTCGTCTGGAGGGCGGCGCGATAATGCGGGCCCCCGGCATGGAAGCCCGGGCAGCCGACCTGCAGGCCACGCTGACGAAGGGTGTGATCTTCGGCAAGTGCACCGTCAACGGCAAGGACAGTGGCGTGCATCCGGTACTCCACATCGATTCGGCTGAGGGGCGTCTGGTGGCCGCGCCGGTGCCGCCGGGGCAGCCGATGAAGATCCGGATCACCGGGGTGCCGGTGCGCCCGACCCAACAGGCTCTGGACGCGTTCGCGATGGCGTCTGGCGCACCGGAATTCACCGTCGACGCCATCACGCGCCACGTCACCGCCGCCAGGGGGCCGGTGCGCCCGACCCAACAGGCTCTGGACGCGTTCACGTCGGCGTTTGGCGCACCGGAATTCACCGTCGACACCATCGTGGGCTACGTCACCGCCGAAGGTATCTACACTCCACCGACGCGCTGAGCCCCAAGCCTGGAGGCGGCCCCGGGCTCAGCGGTCCCCGGCCGCCTCCGGCGCGCACGGGCGGTCCCCAGCCGCCTCCGGCACCCACGGGATGTCGGGGTTGTCACCGCCGAAGCGGCGACGTCGAGTGGTGTAGTCGGCGATGGCGGCCCGGAGTTCGTGGTAGCCGAAGTCGGGCCAGTGCGTCAGGTCGAACACGAGCTCGGCATAGGTCAGGTGCCAGGGCAGGAAGTTGCTGATGCGCTGCTCACCGGAGGTGCGGATCAGCAGGTCGACCTCGGGTAGGTCGGGTGCGTAGCAGTGCCTGGCGATGTCGGCGGGTCCGATGTTCTCAGGCCGGATCGTCCCGGCGACCGCTTCGGCTGCCAGTGCGCGGGTGGCGCCTACCAACTCATCGCGCCCGCCGTAGTCGACGAAGATGTTCAGCGTCAGCGCCGTGTTGTTCGAGGTCATGTTCTCCACGATGGCCAAGGCCGAGGCCAGTGACTCCTCCAGTCGATCCCGGCGCCCGCACCACCGCACCCGGACATTGTGCCCATGCAGCCATTCCGTGGCCCGGGTGATTCCCTCGGCTCCCCTGGCGAACAGATCGGCAAGCTCTTGCGGTGAGCGGCCCCAGTTCTCGGTGGAGAACGCGAATACGCTCAGGTGGCTGATGCCCAGCCGCAGCGTGGAATGAACCAGCCGCAACATGGCCCGCATACCAGCGCTGTGGCCCTCGGCATCCGTGAGGCCGCGCAAGGCGGCCCACCGCCGGTTGCCGTCCATGATCACCGCGACGTGGGTGGGCACCACCAGGTCAGCGAGTGGTTCCCGGTGTGGCCGCAAAGCGGTGTCGCGCAGCACGGTCGGGTCCACACCCTCGGTCAGCACCCGGGAGCCGAGTCGCTCGACCTCGTGGAGGAAGAATTCCTGGCCGAGGATCAATGCGTGCACGAAGGGCTGGCAGGACACGGCCACCATCCCCGGCGCCGGGGCCGTCTGCTGCAGCAGGTCATGTGCGCGGGCGACCTGGATCCCGATCAGTTCGTCCAGTGCCTCATGCGGCTCACCACGCCGGAGATCATCGGTGCCCAGGCCGAGGCGCCGCACGTCCTGCCCCGGTAGATAGCAGCGGCCCGCGGCAAGGTCGATCGGGAAGTCCTGCACGATGTCGGCCAGCTGACACAACTCGCCCAACACCGACATCACACGCGCCGCTTCCGGGCTGCCCGGCTCAAGCAGCGGGGTCACCAGTTCCGCGATCGTCCCGGCGACTCCGCGCAGGTAGCGTCTCTGGTCGGCGAACGTCTCGAATGCCGGAAGGGCGGCGCAGTCGCCGCGAGTGGCCTCCAAGAACTCTGCCACGACCTCGACATCCAGGTCCCACTCGCGCATCGTATGCACGAACGCCCGCCGCAGTGGATGCTCACTTCGGCCAGTGCGGACGTCGGCCAATGAATCCGCGCACCACTGCGCCAGCCTCGATTCCCGCTCGGCGAGCTCGCCTTCATCGGCGATGCCATCGGTCCGCACCGCGAAACCGGCCACGGCATGAAAGTGAGGCCGAACCGCGACAGGCAGCAGATCGATCGCCGCCCACCATCCCTTGAAACGACGCTGGCCAACGCGCTCACACAACCCATAAGACTCGCGCAACTCTGGTGCGATGACATCCATCGTCTCGTTCCCCGGCATCCCCAATCCCGCTCCGATCAGCTGCCACCAGCACCCCGGCCTGGACAGACCCGTATCAACGAGGCGACCACGGCAAACACCGCTACACCGTCCAGCAGATCGCCGACGAATTCGGCGTCACCCTACTGCCACCTCAGCAAGCCCTGACCAAGAATCCTCAGCTCAGGGCCATATCTGGTGGTTTCTTCTACTAGTACATACAGCGCGCGGAACGCCTCACGCGGAAACGACGGCTGCACGCCGGCTGGCTTGAACTACGCGAACCTCTTTAACGCGAACCTGATCCTCGCGGACCTAACCCGCGCAAATCTGACCGGCACACTCCGCGGCCGCTTTTCGAAGATCGAGTTCTTGGTCGAACCAGATCATCACTGAGCGGCCGCACCAATACGCGGCCCGTTACCCGATCGCGATCACCTCTTCGAGTGAGGTGCACACGATAAGGTCGGCCATGCTCACTGACATCTTCGCGGCGGCTCCGGACAGCCTGTCCGCCTATCGGGCGGCTGGCTTTCCCGCTCCCACAAGCTACGGCTACCCGACCGTGTCGGCTCGTGGCGTGGACCCCGCCGCACTGGCCGTCATGGACATGCTGCTCTCTGGTGTCTCCGCCGACCAGGCGCTCGCCGACGCGACCAGGACCCCGGTCGACGAGCCGGACCTGTACACCGGACCGGTCGTCGCAGTGCTCAGCGAGCGGATCGTTCGGCTGCTGCCGGCGGTCGGGGAAGATCGGCTCGCCGAGCTGGCTGCGGACTGGAGTGCCCACGTCGGGCTGGCCAGCGCCCCCGCCACGGCGGTCGCCACGTGGCTCGGCGAGCTGCGCCGGCTGTTCCGCCGCGCGGTGGCCGAGCGGCGCCTCCTATTCGTCTGGAACTGTTTGTGATCGCCGCCCTGCGCCTCGAAGCCGCCCGCCGTCACCCATGGCTGCGCGCCGCGTACTACCACGCCGACATGGTCCGGCGGACACTCGCTGACCCGGAGGTCGGCGCCGACGCGAACGTCGACTTCGGCGACGCGGTGCTGGACGGCCCGGACGCAGTGATCGGCGGCCACTACGCCGTCGACGTCATTCCCGACACGCCCGTCAGCCGTCGCGCTCATCTGCAGCGCCACTACATCGGACACGACGACCAACTCATCGTCTACCCTCCCGCGACCCCCGATTTTCTGGCCGAGATCTTCCTGTCATGACCGCGGCGACAGCTTGATCCCCTCCGCAAGATCGTCCCCTGCGCCCCATAAACGCACACGCTGAGTGACGGCACCCCATAGATCGCGCCAGAGCCAATTCGAGTGCTCTGTCTCACTCCATGGGTGGAGTCACTGAGGGTGAGCATCGAGGCTGTTGGTTTCTTCATTGGTACGGTCGAGCGGGCCTCGACCTCCCTTGAGCCAAGATTCTCTGCAGCTGGACGACGCCCTACGCCCGAGTTCAAATCGGCTGGCCAGGACCACTATGGATCGGGAGAATCGCCTCTTGTGAGGATGGGCATCTCCGGCTTCGAGCCGTCCTTCCTGGTTGGGCTCGAAGCGGTGCAGAGGGTTCACGGTCCGCTGCTGGCGGGGCTTGTCGGCCGCCGGCTTACCGGTTTCGCGCTCGTGCGCTTCGCCGAGGATGGGGATTGGTACGCGGATTGCCCGGTCGTCCTGGACTACGAAGGCATCCAGGTGGAGATCTGCCACTGGAAGTTTGACGAGCTGTCGATCGGCTGGAACACCATCGACACCGCAGCGACGATCAGAGGCTGGGAAGAGTCCGAGCTGACGCCCGAGTGGTCGCATGACGACGACCGGTTGAAACGGTGCGTCGGCCAAGAGTTGCGCGAAATCGCCCTGCTCGAATGGCGACCTTCCGGCCCCGACCTGGCTGCCGGCACCGTCGCGGTGGAGTTCACCTTCGAGCAAGGCAGCTTCCACATCGCCAACGGCCTCGACGAGAACATCATCGAGATCGGCGAGCCAGACCGGAATTGGGTGCGGCACAGGCCGGGACGTTGAGCCCAGTTGTGGAGGATCATGGCTCGGAGGAGGTCGAGGTTCGCGCGACCGAACATGAGTCTCTTGAGGTGCTTGACCTTGCAGTTTTCGCCCTCAACGGCGCCGGATGAGTAAGGCAGTCGGTTCGAGATAGCCGGACCAGGCAGGTTCCCGGTCCGACGGCGCGGCATTGGGCAGGACCTGATCCCCACAACCTCGCGGTGGTGGCGATCAGTGTCCCGCTGTGGCGCGCAGGGCGGAGGCGAAGGTGCGCAGTGCCCTGCGAGCGGCCGGCTCGGACGGGTGTGATTTCAGGACGACGCTGCGGGTGGGCAGCGGGGGGAGGCCGAGTGATTCGCCCATGTCCATGGTGCCGGGTGGGGCGACGCGAGGGCTGAGCGCCGCCACGGCCAAGCCTGCTGCCGCGGCCGCACCGATGGTCGCGATGCCGCCGCCCACGAACACCTCTTGCCAGGCGATGCCCGCTTCGTTCAGCGCGGTCACCGCCATCTCGTGCACATGGCATGACTCGGCCTGCAGGGCGAGGCGCAGAGGCTCGCCGGAGCGGTGTTCGAAGTCGGATGAGGCCATCCAGCCGAAGGACTCCTCCATCAGGACTTCACCGTCGGTGCGGCGGCCCTCGTGGCGCAGCACGATGGCCGCGTCCAGCGCACCGCTGTCGAACAGGTCAAGGAGCTCCCATGAGCTGGCGATGCTCACCTCCAGCGTCAGGTCTGGCTCTGCTCGCCCTATCTGGCGCAGGAAGTGGGGCAGTTCGGCGCCGACGACATGGTGGCTTATGCCGATCGATAGGCGTTGCCGCTGGACGCCGAACGAGCCCAGCGCGCCCGCGTGGGCGGCCAGCAGTTCACGTGCGGGCCCGAGGAAGGCGGCGCCGTCTTGCGACAGGCGGACCAGGCGGGGCGTACGGTCCAGCAAGCGGCGGCCCAAGGCGTCCTCCAGCCGCTTGATCTTCAGGCTCACGGCGGACTGCGTGGAGTCCATCGCCTCCGCCGCGCGCGTGAAGCTCTTCATCTCGGCGGTCAGCACGAAGGCCTGCACAGCGTCCAGGGCGAGCATCTTCATCGTCACACCACCATTGGAATATTTAATGACTGAAATATCCTAAGATGGCTTTTTTGAATGATCAAGTGATGGCTACGCTGCGAACCGTCCCGAGGAACGGAGTCAGACCATGCCCTTGGTCCAAGTGTCGTTGCGGCGAGGCAAGTCCGCCGAGTTCCACCAAGCCCTCTTCGAGGGCGTCTACCGCGCCATGCGTGAGACCTTCGACGTGCCGGAAGACGACCGCTTCATGACGATCACCGAGCACGACAGCAGCACCTTCAGCGTCAGCCCCACCTACTACGGCGTCGAACGGAGCGACGAGGTGGTCATCATCCGGATCACCGCCAACAACACGCGCGGTCTCGCCCAGAAGCAGGCGCTCTACCTGCGCATCGTCGAACTCTTGCAGGCGAACCCCGGCGTGCGCCCCGAAGACGTGTTCATCAATCTTGTGGAAGTACTGCCGGAGAACTGGTCGTTCGGCAATGGCATCGCGCAGTACGCGGCGCAGCAGGGCTGAGGGGAACGGTTCCGCTCCCGCGTCCTGCAGGTGACCGGACTGCACAACCGCTTCCAGATCTGCCAGACCCTGCCCGAGCTACCCACCTCCCGCAGCTGAAGCCACGGCTTGCGCGGGGCTGGGCGCTGGTGTGGCCCTGGGTGTGTCAGGTCTGTGTGGGCGGCTCGCCGGTGCGCTGGCGGAGCTGGGCGTTGATGCGGATGGCTTCGGCGAGTTGGTCTTCCAGGATGATGATGCGGCAGGCCGCTTCCAGGGCGGTGCCTTTTTCGACCAGGTCACGGGCGCGTTGGGCCAGGCGCAGCTGGTAGCGGGAGTAGCGGCGGTGGCCGCCGGGCGATCGTTGCGGGACAAACAGGTTGGCGGCGTCCAGGTTGCGCAGGAACGCGGGGGTGACGCCTAGAAGTTCGGCGGCGCGGCCCATGCTGTAGGCCGGGTAGTCCTCGTCATTGAGCTTGTCGTCGAGCTGGTCATCCAGCGTGGCGCTGTCCGCGGTGACGCTCTGGGCCACATCTGTGGTCACGGCCGGGTCCGTGCGGGCGTGGCCGTGGTCGCGGTTCTTGAGGTCCCCTGCCGGGGTGGCGGCGGGCCGTGCTGCGTGAGGTTCCATAAACCCTTCCGTACTGATCGGGGAAGTGGCTGCCGGGGAAACGCCAACGAGGGCCCCGGCGCCATGCGGCGCCGGGGCCCGAGGTACAACACCATCTATCCGGCCGTACGGCCGGTTCTGCTCCGCGTTGGCCGCTCGCCTGAGCGGGGACGCGGGGATCGCGGATGCGTGACCGTAGACCACCACCTTGTCTGTGGAACTGCGGTACCCGCGCGGCATGACTGGAGCCTGCGACGGGCGATCCCGATGGCGCCGGACACTCCCTTCCTCGACATCACTACCTGAACTTGCCTGTCTTGCACTTGCTGGTGCCATGCTGCGGGCGGCCCGTTGGCCGCCTGGCGCGATGCCGTCTGCCAGGGCCCCTTGCACTGCGTCGGCCCCGGCACGCCCGGCTCGCGCCATCCATCTCACCGGGCAGTTCGTCCTCTGCCACGTTCCATGGACTTGTTCCTGTTCGATGACAGGAACTCTACCCAACGCCCCCGAGAATATCTACCTTGATCCCTACAGATTTTCAGAGATCGACTGGTTCGGATTGGGCGCCATCGAGCGCCATCGTTGCGCCGAAGCCGCGATGAAGGACGCCGCACTCCTCTACAGCGCCACCGGCCCCCGGATCGGCGTCTACGCCGACATCCTGTTCGGCCTGTGCATCAAAAGGGTCCGGGTTCAGGTGACCCGGCGAGCTGTAATGACAGCTAGCGAATGGATGATTACTTTGGGCTCGCATGCCGCTTGATGACATGCATCCCTCCTTCGCCGGCGTCCACTGGGTGCTCGCCCTGGCCCTGATGCTGTACGCCGTGGTGGGCCCGGCTGTCCTGGACCGCAGGGTGCTGGCCCGGGTGTGCCTGCACCGGCTCCGTCGTCGACATGCGAGTCCCGGCACCGAGCCGGGCACCCATCGGGTCACCGAACAGGGCACCGTGCCCACGGCGGTGACCGCCGCTACGGCTGCGGAAGCGGCTCCGATGGTGCCTGGGCTGATCAGTTCCCAGCGGTGGAGGCTGGCGGTCCAGTGGACGGTGCTGGCGCTGGTGGCCGCTGTGGTCGTGGCCGCGCCGGGAGTCAGTGGCGCCGATGTCGGGTGGGCGTGGCCGCGGCGGGACCGGCTGGAATTCGCGCTGCTGCTGGCGGTGACAACGGTCGCGCTGGTCACCTTCGGAGTCGGGATCTGGCGGCGGCGCGTTCTGACTGGCCGGCACGTTCCCGGTCCATTCCAGGCCGCTGCGTTCTGCGGGCCCGTGGCCTGGCCTGCCCGGCCGCGCCGCCTGGAGCAGGTGTGGGCGCTGGCGTCGGCCGCGGTGGCGGCCGTCCACGACGAGGTGCTGTATCGCGGGCTGCTGACCGCCGCCGCAGTCGGGATCCTGGGGTTCACTGTCGACCAGGCGGCGCTGGCGTCCATGGCGGTGTTCGTGGTGGCCAATGTGCATCGTGGCCGGGTACGGGTGGTGGCGGCGGCCGGGCTGGCGGTGGTGTCGACCCTCAGTTATCTGGAGACCAGCAGCCTGCTGCTGCCGATCGCGCTGCACGCCGCGTTGAATGTCCACAACGTGATTAGCCTGCAGGCGGTGGCCCGCAGTATGACCCCGGCCCAGCTACACAGGGTCAGGCAACTGATCATCTCCGACCGCTGATCCCGCGCCCCCGCGACCGCGTCCATCTCGGGCGACGCCATCCCCACTGGCGCCATCCTGACCGCCCGTCGCAGGCGTGACCGTCTGCCGCACCACCGACGACGATGTCCATGCCGTCGCAGCCGTCGGCGCGAACCCACCATCGGGATCCATATCTACGGCGGCAACATCGGCGCGATCAGACGACGGTCGTACGACCCGGCCACCGGCGAAACCCACTGGCTTGTCTCCGGCTGGGACACTTCAAGTCCCACCCCAAAGAGCGCCTGCGATACGCCGCCGTCAAGGTGACCATGGCGGCGGACAACATCGGCTGAATCTGTCTCAGCACCCTGCGCCCAGCGTGAACCATGGCTGAGTGGCCCATCGGTAGTTGCCGAGGGGCCAACTCAATGTTCGGCGAGTCCGCCGCAGCGGCGGCGTCTGGCGATTCCGCGCGAGTGGGCCAAGAACTGGCAGGGGCCATCTGCCCGACGCCCGCGATCTGACCTGACCCAAGCCTTGATCGAGGCGGCGAGGAGTGGGGGCAGGGCGCACGAGGTCGAGAGCAGCCGGATAGTGCCTGGCCTTGCGGGTATGGCCGGGGTTAACCGCGCCCAGCGGCCCGAAAAGCGACTCGTCCTCCGCTCAGGGAGGCGTCATGGATCTGACCATAGAGAGCCGATTCCATCCGGTGCATACCGGCCTGGCCATCGTGACGCTGACCGGTGAGCTGGACGTCTCCACCGCCACGGCGCTGCGGGAACGGCTGGCCGCGTTGCTGGGCGAGGGCGCCCACCATCTGATCCTGGATTTCACCGGTGTGGCGTTCACCGATTCCCATGGGCTCGGCGTGCTGGCCGGCGTCTACCAGTTGCTGCGCGCCACCGGTCAGGTGGAACCCGACGGCCGCATCCACCAGGTCGGCACGCTGACCCTGGCCGCCGTCAACCAGCGCATCCGCGAGGTGCTGCGCATCACTGGATTCAGCCGCTTGTTCCCGATCTACTCCACTGTCGAGCTGGCGATCATCGCCCACACCAACCTCGCCTACGTCGGCAGACCCACGGGCACGGCGCAGGCCGGTTCTGCAACTAAGGGAACGCTGCCTGGCGGCCACGAGCAAATGAACAGCAGCGGGCAGCACCACAGCACCCGGCCGGGTATCTCGCCAGAAACGCCACCAGGAACCGCACGCGGAGCTCGATAAGGAAATGACGTGGGGGAGCGCTTCTGGAATTTGGCCCCCGCCTTCGACGCATCCCCCGTCTGGCGGAGAAGCATGATGCCGGGCGGGTGAGGGCGGCCTTGCGGCTTCGGCTCCTGCGGGGGATGCCCATGAACTGCGGTGATTGCGAAGCTTCAGTGGTGCGGGCGACACGGCCCGCGCTACTGAAGGAGAATCGGGATGACTACCACCACCCGCACGTCCGGCGTCAAGATCGCGGCCATGGTGCTGTGCGGCGGTGCGGCGCTGATGACGGGCGGCAGCGCCCTGGCCGCATCCGACACCGGCGTGGAAGCCACCGCTTCCGCCACGGCCAATTCCACCAAGGTCATGCCGAAACTGGCGCATGTCACCGGCGACGCGTGGGTCAAATTCTCCGTCGATCCCGCCAACCCCAACCGCCGGTTCATCTTCGACGCGCACGGTGCTCCCTACACGGTGAGCAAGGACGGGAAGATCGACTTCAGTGGTGCGGGGTATGGCACCGTGAGGTACTTCCACCCTGAAAAGCACGGCAGCAGCAAGGGCTGGTGGGGCACTGTCAAGGTCGACTATGTGATGACCGGCGGGCGCGTGGCTGTGGTGTCCGGCAAGGCTGTCGACGGTCCCCAGACCGGCGACCGGCTGTCGTTCAGCGTCTACTCCGATCCACGCGGCAACAAGTACGACCGGATGGGCTTCTCCTGGGGCGCTCTGGACGGTGCCTGCACCCAGTACCACTCGGCGCCCGCACCGTTCAACTCCTACGTCTCCGGCGCGGGCTACACCGTCAAGCACGCCGAACTCCCGCCCATCCCCGCCGACGCGACCGGCGATGACGTGGTCATGCCCAAGCCCAGCTGCCCCAACTTGTAACACCGCGCGCGGGCGCGTCGAGTACTGCGCGGGCGGCGAGCAGGTCGAGGTGTGCCGCTGTGATGTTCGTACCGCAGAGAGCGATGGCCGCGCGGGCAGCGGGCTTCGCGATGTTGATCGCTATGGCGTCAAGGGGTCCTTCGGTCAAGGTGGGGCGTGCGCCTTGGTTGAGGGCCGCGTGCATCTCATGCAGTCCGAAGAGCAGCTCGCCTTTGTTGAAAAGCGTGGTGGCCGGGGTGTTGAGGTATTTGGGGCCGGTGGCTCGGTCGGTGCTCGGCCCGAAGGGTTGGTCGAAGCCGTCGCGCTAAGAGACCGGAGCAAGCCGGTGCAACCGGAAGCAGGTCTCCTCATCAGGCCGAATATCGGCCGACTCAACCTGATAGCGACCGGGCATGATAGCCACACGCAAGCCGTTCTCACTCCGGTCATAGGTGCGTGGCTCCAGATCAGGCCGCTCGACACCCTCGACAAAGACCTCTCGCCCCGGCACGGCCGAATCAAACAGAACCAACGCTCCGGCGACGTCGAAACTCGGCCCAACCTTCCAAGAGGCCGCAGCCACTGCTCCTTCAACGGATGCCACCACATCGGTATCAGGCTCGGCATACAACCACTGAATGAACGTCCTCAGCTCCGGCACATACGTCGTCCCCGCAGGCTCGTCCCCAACCACCAGCGCCTTGACGCCATCCCCAGACGCGATCACATCAACGAAGTCGACCGCACACGCCCGCTCATAGTCACCATCGAACCCCGACCAACCGGCCAGAGCAGACTCCTCGATCACAACCAGCGGACCACCCGCCGACTCCACCCAAATCACACGCTCTCCCTCCGACTCGCCCGCGACCAGCCACGGCGGCGAAGAGATCAGATCACAAGCCCCCACCCACAGCAACGGCCCCTGGGCCACCACAGCCGTTACCGCAAATTCGCAATAACGTGCCACTGCGCGCCGTTGTCGACGATGTAGTGGATGCCGTCGACGATCTCCCGCCGTGGCCACTTCTCCGGATGCCCGCCGGTCTTGGTCTGGCAGGCCGGGACCGGCAGCAAGGGTTCCAGGGCCCACTCGGCGACGGAGGTGTCGGACGGGTAGCGGCGGCCACGGGAGGCAGCGGGCATGGCGAGGCTCGGCAGACGAGGTGAGTGGCGGTAGCCGGGGCTATTTGGCGAGCTGGGCGAGGGTGGCGCGGACGGCGGTGAGCTGGCGGTGGCGAGCTGGACGAGTTGCTCGTCCAATGGACTGTGAGGTCTTCCTCATCTCCCGGATGAAGGAGGAATGGGACACGCCGGCGACAACCACCAGGCCGTTCACAACCGGCGTCGCCCACACCACTGGCGTCATCACCGCCCAAAAGGCAGTGTGACCCGCGCGTCACCTGATCCCTGTTGGAGCCGGCGGGCGAATCCATCGCCACCGTGTCAGGTGGCAGTAGCGGTGTTGTGGCGGTGACCTGCCACATGCGGTCAACAAGGCCCGACCGCGACCAGTCTTATTAGAGCTGCACGGCCGTTTCTGATCGGCGCAGAGCATTTGGTATTGACATCATCTCCGCCGGTTTGTGTCACCGTAGAGAGTGATCGTGTACAGATTGTGGGTGCCGAGGAGATCAGAAGCGATGGGGGACATCGGGCGTCGCCGATTTCTACGGAGTATCGGAGCGATGGGGGTGGGTTCGGTTGTCGGATGCGGGGCTGCTTGCACCTCGAGTTCGCCAACGGCACCTGACTGGACACCTTCGAGGAGGGCGGGCAACGCTGTGCCGCAAGAGTTGAACGGTCATCGGATTCCGGAAGGGCTTCCCGACGGAAGGCTCGTCACGCCGCGAGATCCAAGGACGGACAAGCCCCTGGGCGAACCCGTTCTTTGGGTCTCAGAGCAACCGGTCGCCGAGGTCGGCGCGCGGTGGGCCGCGCTTGTACAGCAGCACGACCGGACCGGACTCTGGCCGTTGCTGCTGACCACCGACAGCGGCCCGGTGGGGCCGTGGCACAACGGCGAGTTGGACCCGGACCCACCTGAGCGTGCCGACCGTCTCGAGGCCGGCGACCTGCTCGCCAACCGGTGGAGCCAGTTTCTCCAGGACGAGATCGAGCCGAACCGGATACCCCAAGCATTGCGAAGGTGGCCTGGCGTGGCCCCAGAAGCCCCACAGGACATCGATCCCGACGCCTGTGCGGTGTCGCTGGCGACCACGCGCGCGAAATCAAAGGTCGGGGTCAACGTTTTCTACGGTGGGAAGCGGGAGATCCCCGGGGGGATGTACGCGTTCACCAACGAGGATGGCTCTGCCTATCTCGGGCTCGTGGCGGCGCGGGATTCCGCAGGAGCGGCCAGCGCGGTGGGCTGGACGCATAACAGTCCGGCGCCCGCAGAATTGACCGCGGTGTTCCGGTCATGGCAAAAACGCTTCGGCGTACGGCTGTGCGCGTACGGATCCGCTGCTCTTGCGGTCTCGGTCGCCCGGCCGCCGCTCACAAAAGAGCACGCCCGGCGGCTGGCGGTCGAGCATATCGCGTTCTGCCCGGACAACCTGGTCGACGACACCTTCGAGGCATACGCCGCCGGCTTGGTCGGTGCCGGCGTGTGGTCTTTCTGGTGGGATTAGTTTCGCCACCATTGCCACGCTCTGAATCGGGGTCGATTAAACCAGCCTGGCCGTGAGTGGCCCCGTCAGCGGGCGGCAGTTGGCTGGAAGTGGCTAACGTGATCGTTGTTGGTAGGGGCTGAGTGGCGTGGGCGTTCCTGCTGCTCGGGGCCGCCGTGGATCGACAGCAGGACCGGCGGTGCGCGGTCGGCAGAGGAAGGCGTGCACGCTGCGCTCATCCACCGTGGGTTAGGAGATCGACTCGGGCCGGATTGGCTCGAACACGTGCAGGGCCGGGGGGACGAGCGTTGGTGAGGTGGCGCAGGCTGTCGGCGTTCAGGTCTAGGAGGGCGATCTCCTCAGGGCGTGCCGGGGTGGTGCAGTAGTCAGCTCCTGGGGTCCTTGGTTGGTGTCGGCCTTGGGAGATCTCGTCCTGGTGGTCCCGTTTGGTCCTCGGCGTTCATGCGTGGGCGATCGCGAGGAGATGGCGGCTGGCGCCGAGCAGTGTGGGCTCATGCTCGGTGCGCCGTAGTGCCCATATGAGCAGTAGTGCCCATATGAGCAGGTCGCGCTTATGGGGATCATCGAGCCAGGTTTGGATGCCGTCGATGAGCCATGGGGCGCCTTCGACGGCGTAGAGGGCATCCAGTGCGAGTCCCGCGTCGCGGATCTCTGCGGTCAGTTCGTCGGGGTGGTGCAGGAAAGCCGTGGTGAACAGGTCCAGGTCGGCGGGGAGGTGTCGTCCGTCGGTCAGTGTCACATCTAGCCGCTTCTTCAGGACAGGCTCGCCTCGACCGACCTGACAGAGATGCCGCTAAGGGCTGTGGTCAGTGCTCGGCCGGTTGAGCAGCAGGTCGGCGGCATGCGAGAGAACCTGGGCTCGGGTGCGGCCGCCGTGGTCGGCGGCGAGGTAGTGCCCGCCGATCGCTGCGCAGAATGCGAGCAGGCTGCGGGCCTCGACCTCGTCCGCGTCGGAGCAGAAGGTGCCGATCGTCTCGCGCAGCAACTCCATGCGGCGGTTGTCGACCCGTCGTAGGCGCTCGGCGACCGTCTCGTCGCGCCGGGCCCAGTCGCGGATCGCAAGGTCGATGGGCAGCAGGCGGTCGTTGGAGAACGTGAGCATGCCCGCACGCTGGGCCTTGGTCTTCGGGTCGCCGCCCTCGCGCTCGACGCGGTCGATCACCTCGTCGGTGCTCTCTCGTTCCCAGGCGTCGAGCATCGCGTCCAGCAGCGCGTCGCGGTCGGCGAAGTACCCGTAGAAGCCGCCCTTGGTGACGCCGATCCTCTTGGCCAGCACCTCGACGCGAACGGCGTCCGGGCCACCGTCCGCCAGCGCCCGCAGGCCCTCCTCGATCCACCTGTCGCGCGGCGTGCGCGTCGCACCCACGAGGTGTCTCACCTCACCTCTCCGCGTATATACGCCACCGTATAAGTGGCCTAGCCTCGTTCTATACACCACCGTATATCTGAGCGGAGACGAGGATGACCGTCGGTTTCGTTGCCGTCCACTACCCGCGGCCTGAGCACTTCGAGGAG
This sequence comes from Actinomadura sp. 6N118, assembly GCF_044326415.1. Lineage (NCBI taxonomy): Bacteria > Bacillati > Actinomycetota > Actinomycetes > Streptosporangiales > Thermomonosporaceae > Actinomadura > Actinomadura sp. 6N118. The sequence continues at coordinate 21,467 of NZ_JBIRAZ010000050.1, forward strand.
TTCGTCGGCCGAACGCACCAGGTGCGCGAGACGCTTGAGGGCAGGCCGGGATACCAGTCCAGCGAGGTCTGGGTCACCCCCGACGGCGACGCCGTTGTCACAATGGGCCGGTTCGAGTCCGAAGAGGACCTCCAAGCGGCGCTCGCCGCCGCCCGTGATCTCGGTGCGATCGTCGGCTTCGACGAGCGCGAACGAAAGCCGCGCCAGACCTTCATGCTCGTTCAAAAGTAGGCAAGACGGTCGTGGCATGAGGCACTCCGAAGGGCTCGCGCCGCGCCGCGCCGTGCCTCCGCCCGACGAGAAGCGGGACATGCGCGATCAGCTCCTTGCGCAGCTGAGCACTCACCTGAGGAGACCAGACGTGAATACCGTTCAAGCCATTCCCGAACTGGCTGATCTGCTGTCGGGGGCCGACCACGTCGATGTGAAAACCGCCGAATCGCAGGTGAGCCTGCGGGAGTTCGTCGCGGGCGCCATGAGCTGGCGGCCTGGCTGGATGCGGATGCTGTTCGGCGCCAGAACGGTCCTGGCCAGGATGCTGCGGCTGCGCGAGCCGGACGTCCCGCTCGGCGGGCCGCTGCACCCCGAGGAGGTCTCCTTCACCCCTGGCGACAAGATCGCTTTCTTTACCGTCACCGACGCCGCCGAGGACCGGTTCCTCGTCCTCGAAGCGGCCGACAACCATCTGACGTGCTGGCTGGCCATCGTCACCGCACCATCGGCGGCCGGCCACGCCAGATTCGAGATGGTGACCGTTGTGAAATACCACCGCTGGACCGGTCCGCTGTACTTCAACATTATTCGCCCCTTTCATCACCTGGTGGTCGCAGGCATGGCCAACGCGGGTGCGCGCTCATCTGCAGAAGGGGCGCGTCGTCCATGAGGAACTCCACATGCCCCGACGCTCCAGGACTCCACCGCTGGCTCCCTGTCTGACTACGGCCGGGGCTGCGGCTACGGAGAAAGACCAGACAAGACCAGACGAGGTGGCGGCCTCGCCGAGGCCGACCATGGCAGCCACGCCTCTGGCGAGCTTCGTGAAGCTCATGGTCGCGCCCTTGGTATGGACATGACGCGGAAATAGTTGACCCCTAGGACTGGGGTGGCCGCGGACCTGCATGCGACGGCGTGTGGAGGTGTCGCGGCCGCATGACTTAACGCCCTGTGGGCGTTAAGTCGAGAACTTCCTGGACTGCCCGGTTCATGAGCTCGATGTCGTAGGGAGCGACATCCGGCCAGCTCGATCCCGATTGTCTCGATGGACGCGGTGTACGCCGCAGCAGTCTCCCGGGGGTGGCGGCGGCCGGGAGGGATCGCTCCGCTTGCCCTGCCTGCAGCGATCATGTCGGCCGAGCGTGACGGTCTTGTCGAGGGTGAAGGCGTTCCACACCCCGTCGGCAACGACTGCGGCGGCGGCGACATGCGGGACATGTCCCCCCGTCATTCGCGTGTTCTTCGTCGTTCGCCGGAGACTTGGCGGGCCGCTCGGCTTGGACAGGCCAGCGCAGCCTCGGGGCACGGGTGCCGTCGCTGCGCGACCGGTTGCCTGCGGATCTCAGCGACGGCTCACGCGGACCTGACCCGGGCGCGGTTCCGTTTACCTCGATATATCTCACGGACGATGAGCGGGCGGTGGAGACGGCCAACCGGACATTGGACGCGGTGATGCACATCGGCTGGGTCCAGGACGATACCGGTGGCTCCCATGGCCAGATGCCGTTCGCCAGGTAGGCGAGCACAGGGGTGTCGCTCTGGCGCGGCTTGTTTTCACGCTCGTCGAAGTTCGGCCTGGGGCGTGGGGTTGTCGCGGCGGGTGGCGCGGCGAGCTCCGACCAGCAGCAGGACCGTCGCGAGAAGGAAGATCGGCCAGGGCGAGACAATGCTGACCACGGCGTCGACCACGGTCCAGATCCCCAGAATCCACGCGATGAACGTCGGCGGCGCAATGCCGCGGCGGTCCAGCCACAGCACCAGCAGGCCGACCACGGTGAGCGGCACACCGAAGCTTTCCAGACTCAGCCAGTACGCGCTGCCCGCCGGGCTCAGCTCGGAGAGGTCTTCGCCCCACAGCCCTCCGCTGAACCACGTCCCGGCGTGGCGTCCGGCCTTCTCCACCGTCAGGGCGAGGACCGTGTGCGCGACTCCGTACAGCGTGATGATCCAACCGGCCCACTTGATCATCTGAGGTCTCCGTTCTTGTCGCGATGCCGCGCGGTGCGGCTCCATCGCGGTTGTCTCATGCGGCTGCGGCTGCGGCTGCGGTCGCCGGGTGGGACTGCAGCCAGCCTGTGTGGCGAAGCCAATGGCCTCGGCCTTGCAGTCAGCAGGTATGGGGTGGGGGTGCGGCCCGAGAGCGCACGGCCAGGCCGGGAGTAACCCAGTTCCGGAACTAAAGTTTCGGTACTCTTGTTCCGTATAATGCAGGCATGGCAGCGGGAAAGCAACGGGGTGGACGCCCTCGGGACAGTCGCGTGGATCACAAAATCCTGCAGACCGCCCGTGAGCTGATCGACGAGGTCGGCTATCCGGCTCTGACCGTTGACCAGGTCGCGGCTCGCGCCGGGGTGGGCAAGGCGGCGATCTACCGTCGCTACGCCTCCAAGGCCGAGATGGCGTTCGCGGCCACCATGCACGGGCAGCACCCGCCCGCGTTGTCCGACACCGGCTCCCTGCCCGGGGATCTGCTGGCGCTGGTCCGCGCATTCCATGTCCGCATGTCCGCCCCGGCCGCCCGGCATCTGGCACCGGCCCTAATGAGCGAACTCGCCGTCAATCCCGAACTGGATACCCGGTTCCAGGACACCTTCCTGGCCGCCGAACAGGCCAGCTTCGCCGAAATCATCGAACGTGCCGTGGCCCGCGGTGAGCTGGCCGGGCCCGTCGACCCCGCGATCGCCCATCTGCTGCTGCTCGGCTCGCTCGCGGCCGCCCTGTACATCATTAACCTGCCCGTGGACGACGCGATGCTCACCGACCTCGCCGCCGCTACCGCAGCTGGCATCACTGCCTTGGCCGACCGCCACAACAGCGACGCCGACCGGCACCACGGCGGCGCCGACCGGCACCAGAGCGACTCCGACGGAGTCGCTGAGGCGCGCTGACAGGGCCTCTTCCTCACGGCCGGGCGACCGTCCGGGACTCCAAGGATCCCACTGCCCTCGTGCTGGTTCTCACCCCACCAGATGAGCGACCTGCTCACAGGGTCAACACCGGCCGGCTCGACCTGTGACCAGCGCCCGGCCCGCCATGTGACCAGCACCCGGCCCACCAACCGCGGATAGGCGTTACTGGATTACGCGATGTCGCCGATGTGGCACCCGATCAGCCACCAGCGGTGAGGTCGTCGGAGCGGTCGGCTTCGAGGCGTGACCACTGGGCGATGGGGCGCTAGCCGGCGCGAGTTTCCGCACGGCGACGCCTGGGCTTATGCGGGCGTGACGGTACGCGAGCCGGTGCCGGCTCGCGTACCGGTGATTCACGCCGGTGATTCACGCGTGGGACTAGGAGCGCTCGGCTGCCGCGTGCTCCCTTTCCTGCGCCTTGGCCGGGCTATTTCGCCACCCGGGGGCCAAGGTCTGTGACATGGGGTCGGGGAAGATGTCCTCCTCCTGGTTCTCCACGCCGTCGAAGATGGCTCGCGCGACCGATTCCGGCGGGGTTTTGGGGATGTCGAACCCGCGGTTCATGTCGGTGTCGGTCGGGCCAGTGAAGACGGCATGGACCCTGACGCCCTGGTCGGCGAGGAGTATCCGTTGCGACTGCGTCAGGGAGAACGCGGCCGCCTTGGAGACCGAGTAGGCCGGGACGACCGTCAGCGGGACCAGGGACGCGGTGGAGAGGTTGTTGACGATGGCACCGCGCGAACGGGTCAGCAGGGGCAGGAATGCCTGGGTCACGCGGTGGTAGCCGAAGAGGTTGACGGTGAGGTGGCGTTCGAGCACGGCGGGGTCGGTGAGATCGTCGGGGAGTGCCACGCCGGCATTGTTGATCAGAATGTCGAGTGCGGGGACCGCCTGGGCGGCCTGCTGCGTCTGTGCCTCGTCGGTGATGTCAAGGAGCAGGGGTGTCACCCGTTTGTCCGGGTGGGTGAAGGATCCGCGCGTACCTGCGTACACCTGCTGGGCGCCCCTCTGCAGGGCCTCCTCCAGCAGTGCCCGCCCGATGCCTCGGTTGGCGCCGGTGATCAGGACGATCTTTCCTGTGATCTCGGTCATCTCAGGCACTCACCTTGGTGTCGGCCAGGCTGGTGGCCTGGGGTCCCACAACCTCTTGCGACCACCAACCGCGAACGTCGGTGATGGCCTCGAACGCTTCCTGGGGAGTCCGGTCCGCCGCACAGGCGGCGGGAAGGCCCTGAGTAGCTTGCATCATACAAGTTACCGTAGCCAGGCCACTTTCATTACGCAAGCCCCTCGGTAGACTGAGCGCATGCTGGGAAAGACCTACGACTCACAGGTGTGCTCGATCGCACGCGCCCTGGAACTGGTCGGCGAACGCTGGAGCCTGCTGATCGTTCGCGACGCCGTGTTCGGGGGAGCGACGCGCTACAACGACTTCCAGCGCAGCCTGGGCATCGCGACCAACATCCTCAAGTCCCGCCTCGACGGGTTCGTCGAGGCGGGGCTCATGCGGCGGCACAAGTACTCCGAGCATCCCGAACTGTACGAGTACCTGCTCACCGACAAGGGGCGCGCGCTCGCGCCCGCGCTGGTCGCTCTCACCGAATGGGGCGACCAGTGGGCCACCGAGGAGGAGCCGCCGATCCTCTACACCCACTCGGTGTGCGGCACCGGAGTCACCCAGCAGACGGTGTGCGCCCACTGCGGCCGCGTGCACGACCCGGCCGAGATCCAGGCCACGATCGGACCCGGCATGCCCCCCGAACGCATACCGCAGAAGCCTTGACCTTCAGCGCAGCTCGCTGGCGGCGGCCGAGTTGGAGGCGATCGTGGCACGGTACGCACGCATCCTGGACACAGCGCCCCGGCGACAGGGCCTCAGGATCGTGCTGCCGTCAGCCGTCCGTCAACGCCCGACGTGGTCATCACCGACGGCCGATCGGGCGACTCGACCCTCCGGCCGGTCATGAGGTGGGCTCGTGGACGATCTCGTAGGAGATGGGATATCGGTCGAGGGCGGCGGTCAGTGTGGCGATGGGGGCGCCGTCGGGTTGGGTGAGGTGGATGGTTGCCTGCAAGCGGCCGTCACTCAGCTGGGTGTCGACCTGCCCGTCGAGGTGGTGCTGCTCCAGCAGAGTGTGGACGATGCGGGTGACGGCGTCGAGGACGAGCCCGGGCTTGTAGATCTTTCCGATGGCGGTGGTGGGCAGGGCGTCGATCACATGGATCGAGCGTGGAGTGGCGGCGGGTTCAGGTGCGTGGGCTGCGGCCCAGTCGCGTAGTTCCTCGATGCCGGTGGTCGCTTCGGGACGCAGTACGAGGTAGGCGATGGGGACCTCGCCTGCGTGGGGGTCGGGTGCGCCGACCACTGCGGCGGCCGTGACATCCGGGTGGGCCAGCAGGGATTCCTCGACCGGTCTGGGGTCGATGTTGTGCCCGCCACGGATGATCAGATCCTTGGCGCGGCCGGTGAGGAAGACGTACCCGTCGGTGTCGACGTGGCCGAGGTCACCGGTGATCAGCCATCCGTCGAAGATCCTTCCGGTGGGGTCGGGGCGCGGGCCGTGCGGTGAGGGCCGCAGGTAGCCGGGGAACACCGCCGGGCCGCTGATGGCCAGCACGCCGGTGACGCCGGGCGGGCAGTCCCCGGTCGGCGTTTCGCCGGCGTCCACGGTGACGGCTTTGATGTGCTGGTAGGGCAGGCGCAGCCCGACCGAGCCGGGGCGCGGCGCGAACGCCGGGGTCGCGGCGGAGGCGCAGGTCGCTTCGGTGAGCCCGTAGCCCTCCAGCAGCGGGACCTTCGCGGTGCCCTCGAATCGGTCGCGGACCCGGGACGGCAGTGGTGCGGCGCCGACCGCGCCGGCGCGCAGGCTGGACAGGTCGACGCCGTCGGGGATCGGCGGGAGGGAGGAATACACGGTGGGGACGCCGGAGAAGCTGGTCACCCGGTAGTGCTCAATGATCTCCCAGAAGTCGGTCATGAGCCGTTTGTCGCGGTAACCGAGCGGGCCGAGGCTGACCACGGGCGTGCCGTGCATGAAGGGGCCGAGCCCGGTGACGTGGACGGCGTTGACGTGGAACAGCGGCAGCCCCGACAGTGCCACGGCGTCTTCGAGGTAGGCGCCCGAACAGCCCAGCGCCCACGCCATGTACACCTCGCTTGCGTGGGTGTGCGGGGCGACCTTGGGTACTCCGGTCGTTCCGCCGGTGTGGAAGTAGGCGGCGATGTCATCGCCGCTCCGGCGGGCGGTGGTGAGAAGCCGGTCGGCGGGCTGTTGGGCGGCCATTGCCGTGAAGTCGACCGTGGGAACCGAGCCGTGGCCGGGCGGGGAGCCGACGGCGGCCACGGCGATCAAGCCGGGCAGCCTTGCGGCAACGCGCTGCGCCTTGTCCCACAGGTCGGCCGACAGGGCGGGTCCGGGGGCCAGGAGGATCTGGGCGCCGGTGAGAGTGAGGATGTCGACCAGGTGATCCTCGGCGAGCATCGGATTGACCGGGTTCGCGATGCCGATCGCTTGGGCGCCGAACAGCGCCGCATAGGTGTCGCCCAGGTTTGGCAGCATCAGCGCGACCACGCCACCTTCGGGCAATCCCAGCGCCAGGTAGGTGTTGGCCGCCTGGTGGATCCGTCCCAAGAGGGTGCGGTAGGTCCAGCAGGGAGCGTTCCGCCAGGGCAGACCGTTCTCGCCGAGCAGGTACAGGGCGGGCCGTCCGGGGTGCGCGTCGGCGGTGCGGCTCAACAGTTCGTAGGTGCTGGCTGGCAGATCTCGTTCGGACAGCGGGACCGCCTCGATCACCGAGAGGTCCTCTGGGGTCAGGACGAGCGGCCG
>NZ_JBIRAZ010000051.1:0-27156 GCF_044326415.1 Actinomadura sp. 6N118
CTGCCTCAAACGGACCGTCGCCCGCCAGGTCTTCAAACTGCTGGAGCGAAGGCCCGCTGAGGAAAGCCGAACAGTCACCGACAACCTCCCGCTGGCGGCTTGACGGATATAGCAGCCTCGAAAAGTCTCGTTAGGCGGTCGTTCCGGCTGACGCTGGCGTGACATTCCGTTCCGATGTGCGTGTCCGTTAGGGGATGGGCTACTGCAACAAGTCGATCATGCTCGGTCGTGGACCAGCGCCAGGCGTTGAGCTGCTGGTCGCTATCCAAGTGGTGCGTCGTCGTCTCGGCGATGAGTTCCGCGAGCCCGCGGAGTCTGAACTGTCGGCCGGCGTAACCTCGCCACCGGTGTCCGGGGTCCGCGGACTGCCGCTCACCCCCGACGACTTCCTGCGCTGACGGCGGGATCCGGGAGTTCGGCGTTCGGTGACCCGAGGCCCGGCGACACGGGATCCGGCGGCCCGGGGTCCTGTGGCGCCGGATACCGCACGGCTGCGGGAAAGCAGCGCAGCAGTGCGGCGAGCCGCGCGGTATCGCCCGCCACCTCGGTGTCTGCCCGCTCGACGGCGTCGTGCAGCGCCGCACCGGCGAACACCAGATCGCGCAATGTCGCCGCCTCCGGCACGTTCAGCCACGCCTCGGGTTCGGCGTGCTCACCGCGGTCCAGCTCGAGGCGCCCGCCCGCAACGGTGATGCGGAACCGATCGCCCGCGACGTCCAGCTGGCAGCGCAGCGACAGCTCACCCGCCAGTGCCGGATCGAAGGTGGCGCGCAGGGCGAACAGCAGCGCGTCGACGCTCAGTTCCGCCGCGCCGTCCTCGGGCAGCGGTGCGCGGCTGCCCCAGTGGGCGAGCGCGCGGAGCACGGGCTCCAGTTCCTGCCCGCGCTCGGTGAGTTCATACACGGCGGCGGGCGCAGGCGGTCCCAGGCGCCTTCGCCGCACCAGGCCGTCGGCTTCGAGCTCGCGCAACCGCTGCGCGAGGACGTTCTGGCTCATCTGCGGCAGCCCGCGGTGCAGGTCGGAGTAGCGCTTCGGGCCGAAGACCAGCTCCCGCACGACGAGCAACGCCCACCGCTCGCCGACCGCGTTCAGCGCTCGCGCGATGCCGCAGGGGTCGTCGAACAGCCGCTTCTTGCTCATGCACCCGAGTGTACTTGCACACCAGGTGTGAATGCTCCTAAATTAGGAGTATGAACACTGTGACCTCCGTCGACGGCACCACCATCGGCTACACACGGCACGGCGACGGGCCCCGGTGATCCTGGTCGGCGGCGGTCTCGACGACGGAACGGAGAACGCCCCACTCGCCGAGGCGCTGGCCGCGCACCGCACCGTGCGCAACTAATCCGTTCGCAACACCGAGAGAAGGAATCGAACCCATGGGAAAGCTCGCGATCGAGACGAGAGGGTTGAAGAAGAGCTTCGGCAAGACTCACGCGGTCGCCGGTGTGGACCTGGCCGTGAGCGCCGGGGGCGTGTACGGCGTGCTCGGTCCGAACGGGGCGGGCAAGACCACCGCGATCCGCATGCTGGCCACGCTCCTGCACCCCGACGCCGGAGAGGCGCAAGTGCTCGGCTACGACGTCGTGCGTGACGCCCGGGCGGTGCGGAGCAGGGTGGGCCTCACCGGGCAGTTCGCGTCGGTCGACGAGGACCTCACCGGGGTGGAGAACCTGTTGCTGCAACTCCGACAACCCGGCCCACTCGGCCAACGCCCTCACCGGTACAAGGCCCGGAACTCCTGAAACTGGCCCGAAGTGCAAGTGACGGAGGGGGCAGCCCACGTCGGTGTGAGCTGGGTTTACACCGGTGCTTTAGGTTCCGGGGTCATGCGGGACAAGATGGGGACACGACAAGGAGAGACGATGAGCGAGCTGACCACCACGCAACCGGCTGGCACACCGACCTGGATCGACCTGGGCATCCCGGATCTCGACCGCGCGATGACCTTCTACGGCGCGTTGTTCGGTTGGGAGTTCGATGTGGGACCGGCGGAGTTCGGCCACTACACCCAGTGCTTGCTACGGGGCAGACCCGTCGCGGCCATCAGGCCGAACCCCGATCCCGACGCCACGGACTTCTGGTGGAACGTCTACTTCGCGACGGATGACTGTGACGCCGCGGCCGCCCGAGCGCGGGACGCGGGCGGCTCGATCATCACCGGTCCGATGGACGTGCTGGACCAGGGCCGGACGGCGATCATCAAGGACACCACCGGTGCGCAGTGTGGACTGTGGCAGGCCGGTGCCCACATCGGCTGCGAGATCGTCAACGAGCCGAACGCCCTGCTCCGCAACGACCTGGTCACCGCGGAATCCGGGCCCGCGCGCGACTTCTACGTCGCGGTCTTCGGCTACACGTTGGATGCCAACCCGGACATGCCCGAGCTCGACTTCACGTTCCTGCGCAGACCGGATGGCCACGAGATCGGCGGCATCGCCGGTGACCCAAAGGCCACGAAGTCCCGTTGGGGGACCTTGTTCCAGGTGGACGACGCCGATGCGGCGGCGCGGCGAGCGGTCGACGCGGGTGGGACCTCGGCCGAGCCCTACGACATGATCTACGGGCGGGTCGCTCACATCACGGACCCGTTCGGCACGGAGTTCGATGTCGGTGCGGCGATGACGAGCTGAACCGGCGGTCAGCTGGCCGAGTGGTCGAGCTCGGCAAGACGCGCGTAGATGTCGTCGGTGTGGACCTCCTCGACAAGGTGAGACCGAGGTCGGCCAGGCACCATTGCAGCACCTGCTGGCTCTGCCCGGCTACGAGGAGTACGTCCTACGGGACATCAAGGACACAAACACGCCTGCCCTCAAGCTGTACGCCAAGCTCGGATTCACAAAGTACGAGCGTCGATCCGTCCGCTTCGGGGTGTCGGTAAGACTGGTGGCACCAGGTACACGCGATTGAGTCCGCCCAGCTCAGCGGGTGGACCCTACTGATCGGTGGGCAGGCGCCCGACAGCCTCTTCGAGGTCGGTGTGGGTGGGCAAGGTGTACCGCCGGGTGGTGTCGAGTCGGGCGTGTCCGAGTAGTTCGGCGACCACGACGATGTCGACGCCGCTGCGCAGCAGGTTGGTGGCGAAGGTGTGACGCAGGGTGTGTGCGGAGACGAACGGGTGCCCGTCCTCGTCGACCAGGTCGGCGTCGAGGGTGATCTCGTCGATGAGCTGGTCGACGGCGCGGGCGGTGAGGCGGCCGCCGCGGCGGTTGAGAAACAACGCTGGGGTGTCGGCGCCGGGCCAGCCGGAGCGTTCGCGTTTCCAATCTTTGACGGCGTCGCGGGCGGTGGCGTCCAGCAGCGGGATCGTGCGGGAGACCATGCCCTTGCCGGAGCCGACTTTGACCTTGCCCTTGCGGGCGGAGATCGGCACGGCGTCGAGGTCCAGGGCGACGAGCTCGGCGACGCGTACGCCGGAGTAGAACAGCAGCCGGCCGATCGCGCGGTCCCGGGCGAGGGGGCGGCGTTCGACCGCGCGCAGGAAGCGTTTCTGTTCGCGGGCGGTCAGGGAGCGGGGGGCGAGCTTGGGGGCGGCGTCGCGGCGGATCTTCACCGGGCCGAGGCCGAGGTGCTCGTAGAAGTGGTCGAGTGCGGTGATGTGCGCGTTGACGGTGTTGTCGGCCCGCCCGAGTACGGTCTTGAGGTGGGTCTTGTAGTCGCGGACGGCGAAGTCGCGGCCGTGGCTGTCGCCGAGCGGGTCGCCGTCGGGATCACCGGCCTCCATCCAGGCCAGGAACCCCCGCACGCGTGAGTCGTAGGCGCGTCGGGTGTCATCGTCTAGCGGGGCGCGCTCCAGCGCGACCGCGTAACTGGCGTAGGCCTCCGCGAAGACCGCGGGCACGCCGGTGCGCCGTCCCGCCACTGAACCCCCTCGTGATATCAGAAGCTGTTCTACCGCCCTAAGCGTACCGATCCTTCGCGATATCAGAAGTGGGGCCCAGATTGGCTTCTGATATTGCCTAATATCAGAAGCAGAGTGTATGGCACGCTTGAGCAATGAGTGAGATCTCCGTGTCGGTTCCGCCCTACGATCCAGCGACTGGGGTCGTCGCCCCCGTGGAGGGTGGCTCGGTCGTCATCGAGATCGTGGATGGCGCTGTGGAGATCTTTGGCGACACCGCTGGCCTCCGGGATCTTGCTCGCTTGTGTCTCGCGCTGTCGGACCCGCGAGCGCCCGAGGGTTCCCATATTCACCTCGACGCTGGCATCGGCCCCTTGGAGCCGGGTTCGGTATCGCTAATGATCTCCAGGGATTCCCTGCGGGCGATCGAGCGATGATTCCGCTGTTCCTCCGGGGGCCGAGTTACGCCAAAAGCTCGGCCGCCACCAATAGAGGGGGGTGGGCTCGTAAACGCTCCTTGTGACTAGGTGAGCCCGAGAGCGTGATCAGGTCTTGAGCCCGGCGCGGGTAGCGGTTCCGCTATCGAAGGCGACGAGGACGTCGTCGGTGCACAGGTGGAACAAGCCGTTCGGTGCGTAGTCCGCTGAGCGTCCGGCGGCGATCCAGACCTGCCCTGTGGCGGTTCCTAGCTGGAGGGCTTCGGGGATCTGGATCGCAGAGCCCTGTTCTGGGTCGCTCCACAGGATGTGGCAAGACTCGATCGGTGAGGCGAGGATGCCGGCCCACGAGGGATGGTCGGCGACCGTGATTCGAGCGGAGCCGCCCGGCTTGCCGATGTTGAAGACGAAGTCGCTCATCGGGGCCCGGTAGAGCTCAAGGCCGTAGTGTCCGAACGTATGGTTCCAGGTCGCCGAGTAGGTGGTACCCGGATCCATGGTCAGTTCGATCCCCATGGTGGGTTCGTGCCAGGTGCCGTAGTCCCATCCGTCGGGCGTGGTGCCTTCGTCGCCGGTCATGAGAACGAAGTAGTCGACGGTGAGAACCGTCCGTCCTCGAAGGCTGGTGACCAGTTGTTCGTAGCTCTCTACTGTCAGCTTCGGTACGGAGTCCATGGGCGGATCATGCCAGCAGGGGCTTGACCTGGCTCAGAGGTTTTCGCTTGTCGGAGGGTCGCGTAGAGCTCATGGGCTGGTTGGTGAGAGCCCGGTCAGGTCCAAGCGTCGGTCGGTGCGCAGCTGGATCTCGCCGTAGGGGGTCATGTTGGTGTGGAAGAGCGGGGTGAGGCCGCGCCGGTCGGCGTCGGTGAGGACGTTCTCCCATTCGGCTAGCGCGAGCGTGTCCTGGATCATGAGAGTGTTGATGAGGCCGAAGGCGGACTGGAGGATGTGCAGGCACAGCATCCCCAGCTCCTGCTCCTCGCGCCGGTTGGAGGCGAGCTCGCCGCGCTTGCCGAACTTGATGTGGTCGTTGACGCCGTTGTAGTTCTCCACCACGTTCAGGCCCGATTCGGTCTCCCGCTGGAGATCGCGGTCGCGGAGCCAGCGGGCGAGGAAGATCGTGCGCTGAGCGCGGCCGACCTCCAGCATCGCTGCGTAGGCCGGGTGGGTGGTCTCGCTGGTGAATCGGCGCAGCAGGGCCTCGGTCGTGGCGGTCCGCAGCCGGATCGCGGTGGCGTACTTCATCATCACGTCGTAATTGTTCGCGATCACGTCCCAGCGGATCGGCCTGGTCAGCGCGGGTGCGAGCAGTGGGTAGGAGAAGTCGTCGCCCTTGCCCGGGACGTACAGCTTCATCTTGTTGATCTGCTTGAACCTGGCGACCAGGTCGAAGTCCAGGAGCCGGGTGATGCCGAACCCGACATAGCTGGCGCCATGGGAGTCGACGTAGTTGGTCTCGATCTCCATGTCGGTGCCGTGCCGCATCGCGCCCTCGACCATCGCGTGGACCTCGGAGGCCGAACAGCTGATGAGCTGGGAGTGGACGGCCATCGACCCGCCGACCTCGACCGTCCAGTAGATCAGCACCCCGCGCTTGGCCCGCCGGTAGCGGGAGTGCCACTCGGTGAAGATGTTCTGGTCGAACGCGGAGAAGTGGGTGGAGTCCGAGGCGACCGCGGTCGTGCCCTCGCCCCACAGGGCGGCCTGCCGGACGGCGAAGGTCGCATTCGCGATCACCCGGGCGACCTCGCGGCAGGCCTCGACGGTCAGGTAGCGGCGGCGCGCGTACCGCAGATCGTCCTCGGTGTGGGGGTGGTCGCCAGCGGCGACCGCGCGGATCCCGGTCCCGGTGCCGTAGGCGTAGATCAGCAGCAGGAGCCGTTCGAACAGCACCGCCGGATCCAGGTGGTTCTGCGTCCCGGCCGCGGTGAAGACGTTCAAGCAACCGGTCCGCAGCGCGGTCTCGGTGAGCATGTCCATCAGCGGGACGACGCCCCACCTGTCCCGGATCGCCGCCTTCAGCCGGCGTAGGTTCCGCGGCTCCGGCGCGGCGTCCAGCGGCGTCAGGTGGATCGCCCCGGCGTTGCGCCGTTCGGCGATCTTCAACCAGGCCAGGCCCTTGCCGCCCAGGGCGTCGTTCAGCGCCGACAGCTCGGCGTCCATCTCCTCGCGCAGCTGGTCGACGAACACCTGCGGGTCCAGCGGCTTGCGGAGCTTGGCGTAGTTCTCCGCGCGGTTGGCCTCGAAGTCCTTCGGCAGGTCGTCGTCGGGGTTGCGCCACCGGTCCGCGCCGACCACCCAGATCTCCTTGCAGCGCAGCTTCTCCCGCAGGGTCTGGAAGACGCCGCACTCATACACGGTGCGCAGGATTCGCTGCCGTTTGGTGCTGTCGGCCCGGTACATCAGCTCCACCAGCTCGGCCGGGACGATCCCGTCGACGGGGACGTGCTCGCCGAGGGCGTAGCACTTGATCCGGTTGGACTGCTCGGCCTTGTACCGCTTGATCAAGGTGAGGGCCTGCATCATCGGCGCGTGCACGGTGTTGGTCGACCCGAACTCCAGCACCTCCAGGATCTGGATCAGCCCGGTCCGGTAGTGGTTGGTGTAGGACGCTTTGAACACCCGCTGCTTGTGCTGCCGGTAGGAGGAGCCCTTCGCCCGGTACTCGTGCAGCAGCTGCACCAGCGTCCTGTGGCCGCCCGGCACCGCCGGGTAGATGACGTCCTCCACCCGTGACTCTGGCGACTCCAGGGCGGCCTCTGTCATCTTGAATAGGATGTTCTCCTTGCCCGACACCCGCTTCAGCTCCGCCACGAAGTCGCTGGTCACCTTCGACTCGGCGCGGGCGTTGATCCGGTGCACCGTGGAGATCAGCAGGTCGACCAGGGTGTCGGTGATCTCCCGGGACCGGCAGTACAGGTAGGCAGCAAGCAATGTCACCTTCACGTCGTGCGGGTGAGAGCGCAGGTGAGACGGCGCCTCGGCGGCGACGCGGGCCCGCCAGGAGGCGAGCACCTTCGGGGCGACGTCGGCGAACAGGTCGTCGGGCAGGCCGACCTTGCGGATCGCGGTCAGCTTCTTCACCTCCTGCTCGATCGTCTTCACCGACACGTTGCCCGGCTCCTCGCGGATCGTCGCGAACACGTCCACCGCGGCGGCCTCGGCGGCGCCGAACAACGCGCCGACATCGTCGCCCTGGTCCTCGGGTTCGTCGCCGGGGTCGGCGCTCTTGGCGATCAGCGCCAGCAACCGCCCGATCGCCTCGGCCGGGATCCGGCTGGAGATCTGCGCGGTCTGGGTCTGCTCAGCCTGCCGCAGGGCCGTTCCGATGATCCGGCGGATCCGGTCCCGTGCCGGCGGCTCGATCCTCTCCTGGCGCAGATGCGCCAGGAGCTCGGTGCGGACCCGGTCGACCTGCCGCTCCTTCGGGCAGACCTCGATCGCCAGCCAGTCGGCGGCCTTGTCGGAGTCGGCCAGGGAGCACTCCCGGAACCCGAAGTACTTCCGGACGTCCTTGCGGTGATCCTTGATCGTCCGGCCGTCCCACTCATACAGCCCCAGCTCAGAGGCGGGCACGTCGACCAGCCGGGCGACGTAGGCGACGGCCTGGTCGGGGAGCTCGGCGCGGCCCGTGGGGAACCGGCCGTTCAGCGCATAGAACCGCAGAAGAAGCGCGAAGCCCAGCTTCGTCGCCCCTCGCCGACCGGACAGCTGCTCCAGCTCGTCCCCGACCAGAGTCCAGTTCCCAACGAGCTCGTCCTCGTCCAGCACACGCGCCACGCGGCATCCGGCTCTCTCGCGAAGCGGCCGCCCACGCCGCCGCAAACCCCACGAATCCGGCTCAATACTGGCCGCGTACGATCACGCACGTCCGAGGATCAAAGAAAGATCCCTTAATGGTTCGGCTGCAGCACCGCTGACCTGGGCGAACTCAATCCCCTGTACCTGGTTGCACGAGTCTTACCGACACCCCGACCTGCGTGTTCGTCACTAGGTGGCAGTGGATTCGTCACGAGGTGGCAGTGGCGGCAACCTGTGGTTAGAGGTGCCGGGTGTTGAGCGCCTGGTAGGGCCCGCCTTCGGGGAGCTCTCGGTCCGGTGGTTCGCCTGCCCCGATCTGGCATAGCTTCTTATACTTGCGAATATAAGAAGTCCACTTCGGGAGTGACTTCCTATATTCCGGTTGATGGTGAACGCCAGGGCATCGAAAACACTTCCTATATTTCACCGCCCTCAGGCGGCGGCGCCGCTTCATCCAAGCCGCGCCGACGGGGCGCCACCGCCACCTGCGTGCCCGAGCGCTACGCGGGGTTCGCCGGCTACACCGCCGCGATGACAAAGCCCGGTTTCCCCCTGGACGCCGACACCGTCACCAACTACCTGTCGCGTGTGCGCCAGTATCTGGCCTGGCTGGACATCGCGGCGCTGGACGGCGACCCGCTCACCGATCCGGCCGCGCGCGACTGGGCCGCCCGTGACTACCGCGCCCATCTGCTGACGGTACTCAAACGCAAGCCCGCCACCGTCAACGCGCACCTGACCGCCATCGACGACTTCAACCGCCGCATCGGGCTGGGCCCGGCGGCCGCCAAGCGCTTGGGTTTGCCCAACCTGGCGCCCCGCGCGCTCGACCAGCGCGCCCAGGTCCGCTTCCTGCGTGAGGCCGAACGCAGCCCCGCCCGTGACCGCGCCATGGCTTACACCGCCTTCTACGCCGGTCCGCGCATCCATGAGCTGGTCGCCTTGAACGTCGACGATCTGCGCATCTCCGCCCGCAAAGGCGTCCTGATCGTCCGCATGGGCAAGGGCGGCAAGTACCGCGAGATCCCCCTGCATCCCAAGCTCCGTGCCGAACTGCAGACCTGGCTGACCGAACGCGCCATGCTGCCCAGCGCGGGCACCGGCACTGGCAGCGTGGCGTTGTTCCTCAACGCCCGCGGTGGCCGGCTGTCGGCGCGCGCCGCCACCGGCGTGCTCAACGGCATCGCCGACCGGGCCGGACTCACGGTCGGCGCCGACGAGGACTTCACCACCCACGTGCTCCGGCACACCCTGGGCACCACCTTGGCCCGGCGAGGCGTGGACGTCGTCACCATCGCCGAGCTGCTGGGTCACTCCCTGGAGACCGCCCGCCGCTACACCCTGCCCACCCACGCCGACCGCCAGGCCGCCATCGACAGCCTCACCGTCGACGAGTGATCGTCACCCAGCGGTGCGGGCCGCGGCTCAACGCCGCTGGTCATTGGTCCGTTGGATGCGGGTTCGGGCCCGAGACTGGCCGGTGGCTTTTCGGCCTGGCGTATCCAGCTGCTCGGACCGCTCGATGGTCGCCATGGTGCGGTCCTGGCCCGGTCCAGCCGCGCCGCCAGTTCTTCCACCTCGAGCACGCTCTGACCCCGGTCGGCCTGCGCCCCTGCCGGTCGCGGTCAGCGGCTGCCTGGTCCTTACGGGCAGCGACCCGGTCCTGCACTGGGCGGCACGGCGCCCCAGGGGGCCTTGTTGCACCGCCGACTCACCCGGTGAACGGCGCCTGCTCCTGGTCGAGAGCATGTTACGTCGGTTCAGGGGCATTTCCGCGGAGCAGCCGCGTGGCCAGCAGGGTGACCCAGCCCCAGCCGACGGCGATCGTCACCTTCTGGATCAGGCCCTTGCCGGTCTCGGTGCCTGGCATCAGCACGTTCAACACAGGCTGCAGGACCGGGAGCGCCACGCCTGTGGCGGCGCAGTAGAGGGCCCACGCGCGTTGTCCGGGCTGGGCGGCGTACCGTCTGGCAAACACCAAGCAGGCTGCTGCAAGCGAGAGGAACACCACGGTCGAAACCGCATTGTGCATGGTGCCGTGCCAGGTCGTGGGGGCATCAGGGCCAGAGGGCGACCCGGGCGGGTAGCCATCGGAGGGATCCCCGACGAAGACGCCGGCGCCGATCAGCGCGATCCCGAAGATGCCGAACAGCAGCGGTCCCGCGATGCGGGCACGGCCCGAACACAGTGCCCGCCGCAGTCCCACGCCGAAGGCGATCATCGAAAGCCCGGTGACCACGAAGTTGGCGATCTGGATCCATCCCCGGTCGCTGAGGCTCAGCGCGCTGCTCATCTGTTCGACCGGGTCATAGTGGGGCCGCAGGGCACCTTCGATGATGATCACGCTGAGGAACAGCGGGGGCCCGACCACGCCGCAGGCCAGCAGCCGCCTGGTCACAGGATCGGAGGCCGATACGGCGAGGCGGCGATGGTCTGATCTGGTCGGCCGAGCCGGCATGGACGGACTCCTTTCAAGGGCCGCGGACGGTATGTCAGCAGGCCGCGGTTTCTCGTCATCTGCGCGATGGCGGCCCCTGTCGGCCTGGCGCATCGCTGCCGTCCATCTCATCGGGGGCGAGTTGATGCGTGGCAGCGGCAAAAGACTGATCGTTCCCCCTGCCAAAGTCGCAGCGGGCACGACTTTCGTAGGGTCGGGCTCACCAGCCGCGCGTTGGCGGGCGAAACGGGGGTCCCGCCGGTAATGCTCCAGGATTGAACGCTAAGGAATGATCTTGGTCTGCGGGGGTCTCGGTTCGATCACTGCCGGGACTGGTGTGGCGCCTGCTGCCTAGCGTCACGAGCTGTGACTGTTGAGCATCTTTCAGAAGAGCAGATAGCCCGGTACGGGCGCTTCGCCGGGGAGCCGTCGGTCCAGGAGCTGGAGGAGTTCTTCCGGCTGGACGCGACCGCGCTGGAGCAGGCAGCGTCCAAGCGGCGGGCCCACAACCGGCTTGGCTGGGCGGTGCAGTGGGGCACGGTGCGCATGCTCGGCACCTTCTTGTCGACGCCGGCCGATGTACCGCCGGGGGTGGCCGCGTTCGTCGCCGAACAGCTGGGGATCGACGACGCGTCCAGTCTGAAGCTGTATCCGGAACGACTGCCGACCCAGCACGAGCATGCCCGCGAGATCCGCAAGCTGCTGAAGATCCGAGATTTCGACGACGGAGACCTGCAGCTGCGCGAGCACATAGCCGGGCGGGTGTGGGTGTCGAACGACGGGCCGCGGGCCCTGTTCGACCGGGCGGTGACGTGGCTGCTGCGAAACCGGGTACTGCTACCGGGGCTCACGTCGCTGGGCTACCTGGTCGCCGAGGTCCGCAAGGGCGAACAGGCGTTGATCTACTCGGTGGTGGACGCCCCGGTGGAGCCGGAATTCCGGCGCGAGCTGCTGGAGATCCTCGACGTCCCCGAGAGGGCCTTCCGCTCGGCGCTGGAACGGTGGCGCAAGGGGCCGCGGGATGTGTCGGGCCAGGGGCAGAAGGAGGCGCTGGAGCGTACCCGGGACATTCGCGGGGTGAAGGCGGGTGAGGTGGATCTGTGGCGGGTGCCGCCGGTGAAGCTGGCGGAGCTGGCCCGGTACGGGATGGGCACGCACGCCCCGACCCTGCGGCGGCTGGCGGAGCCGCGCAGGACGGCGACGGTGCTGGCCACGATGCGGCACCTTGAGGGGGCGTCGGTCGACGACGCGCTCACCCTCTTCGACGTGCTGATGGCCACGAAGCTGCTGGCCCGCGCGGAGCGCCAGGACGTCAAGGAGAAGCTGAAGGGGCTGCCGAAGCTGCGCAAGGCCGCGGCAAAAGTGAGGAACGCGGTCGCCGTGTTCCTCGATGTTCCCATCGAGCACCAGACCGACGGCGATGAGGAGACGGGTGCGGAGCCGTGGAGATGGCCGAGGCGTGGGAGATCGTCGAGAAGATCGTCACCCGCGAGGAGCTCGTGAAGGCGGTCGTGGAGCTCGGCGAGTTACTGCCAGAGGGCTCGGATGAGGACGCGGACACCGCCTGGCGCAAGCAGCTGATCGACCGGTACGCGACGGCCCGCAGGTTCACGTCGCTGCTGGCCGAGGTGATCCCGTGGGGTGCGACCCAGGCCGGCACCCCCGTCATCGAGGCACTTGTCGAGCTGCCGAAGGTCCAGGCGCGGCGCAAGCCCGGCGTCGAGCACATCGACACACGTCTGCTGGGCGGCAGCTGGCGGCGCCTGGTGCTCGGTGACCCGCTGCTCGCGGTGAACGGGATCATCGACAAGAAGGCGTGGACGTTTTGTGTCCTGGAGGCCCTGCACACCGCGCTCAAGCGCCGGGATGTGTACGCGAAGGGCGCCGACAACTGGGGTGATCCGCGCGCCCGTTTGCTGTCCGGGCCGGACTGGCAGGTCAACCGGCCCCGGGTGCTGACCGCTCTGGAGCTCTCGGGCAGCGCGAACGAGCACCTGGGTGAGCTGGAGGTGCTGCTGGACGAGATGTACGGGCACGTCGCCGACAACCTGCCCGGCAACGCGGCCGTCGACATCGTGGACGGCAAAATCCGCCTGGACCGCCTGGAGGCGGAGCCGGAACCCGCCGGGTACAAGCCGGTCCACGACGCGGTGCAGGCTATGCTGCCCAGGATCGACTATCCGGAACTGCTGCTGGAAGTCCACGCCCGGACCGGCATGTTCGACTGCTTCGAGCACATCGGTGGCAAGGTCGCCCGCCCCGAGGATCTGGACCTCACGGTAACCGCGCTGCTGGTGCACAAGTCGACGAACATCGGGCTGGAGCCGGTCATCAAGCCCGACTCGAAGGCGCTGAGCCGCTCACGGCTGGCGGCCGCGGACTCCGGCTACTTCCACCTGCCCGGCATCAGCGCCGGCTCCGGGCTCCTGGTGGGCAGCCAGGGCGACATCGACATCGCCTCCGACTGGGGCGGCGGACACGTCGCCTCCGCCGACGGGATGCGCTTCACCGTCCCCGTCAGATCCATACATTCCCGGCCGAACCGGAAGTACTTTTCGACCGGTCGCGGAGCGACCTGGCTCAACGTCGTCTCGGACCGCGTGATGGGCCTGGGCGGCATCGTCATGCCCGGCACCCTGCGCGACTCGCTCGGCATCCTGGACGCGATGTTCAACCTCGACGGCCCGGTGCGTCCGGAGATCGTGATCACCGACACCGGTTCGTACAGTGACCTGGTCTTCGGGCTGTTCGCGATCTGCGGCTATCAGTTCTCCCCGCGGATCGCGGACATCTCCGATGCCCGGCTGTGGCGCTTCGACCTGGACAAGGACTACGGGCCGCTGCAGCCCGTCTCGCGCCAGCGCGTCCAGGTCGAGCGGATCCGGCAGAACTGGGAGGACATGCTCCGCGTCGCCGGGTCCCTGCAGACCGGCAAGGTCCGCGCGTACGACCTGCTGCGGATGATGACCTCCGGCGACCGCATGACCGGCCTCGGCGACGCGTTCGCGCACTATGGCCGGATCTTCAAGACCCTGCACCTGCTGCAGTTCATCGACTCCGAGGCATACCGGCGCATGATCGGTGTCCAGCTCAACATCGGCGAGGGCCGCCACGCACTCGGGCGGCGGATCTACTTCGGGCGCCTCGGCGAGCTCCGGCACGGCTACCGGGACGGGATGGAGGATCAGCTCGGAGCACTGGGTATGGCGATGAATTCGGTCGTGTGGTGGAACACCCTCTACATCGACGCCGCGGTCAAAGAGTTGGAGGCCGGCGGGCTGACCATCTCACCCGAGATCCGCTCCCGGCTCTCTCCGCTGGTCCACGAGCACATCAACTTCCACGGGCGCTACCCGATCGTCCGCAGCCACGGCGACGGGGCCCTTAGGGCGCTGCGGGACCCGAACGCCACCGAGGAATAGACGCAAGCGGCCCCGGTGCCGCCCCACGGAGGGAGGGGCGGCACCAAGGCCGTGCGTCTCTGAACCCGGGGTGGTGGGCGCCATGCCCACGAGCACGAAGGTCGGGAGCGGCCTGCCCGGCGGGATGCGCCCGCTGCGGGACAAGGACGCCACCGACGACGAGTAGGGCGGTCACCGGCCCGTCGTGGTCGCCACCACCTTGACCAAGGCGTCCGCGCTGGCCAGAGCCCCGGAAGGGGGATACGGGAGCCGTCACATCGGCCGGGGCCGTTACGGCTTCGCGGACCCGCTCGGCGGAGGTGGGGCTCGTCACCGATAACGGTGACGGCCCCGTCGAAGCCTGGCGGCGCAGGGCCTCGGCGGTCGCCAGTCCGCCCGCGGAGGCACCGACGACCACGACACGTGCGGTCACTTCTCCTCCAGCCGGATGGCCGCAGCGGGGCAGACGGCGGCGGACTCGCGTACCCCGTCGTGGAGTTCGGGCGCGGGGTGCTCGCCGAGGAGGACGGCCATGCCGTCCTCGTCCCGCTGGTCGAAGACTTCCGGAGCGATCAGGACACACTGACCCGAGGCCACACACTTAGGCGCCCTTGGCCTCCAGGGCCTTGGCCGTCGAAAAGTCGGCGTCAACAGGTCAGCGCACCGTGCGCCGCTGGATGGCCGCATCCAACGTCCGGCGGTCAGTCGGACGGCGGCAGCAGTCTCCTCATCAACGCCTCCTCAAGCTCGCGCAGGATGGTGTCGTCATCGACAAAGGAATGCGGCAGGGTGTGCCAGAGGGCGAACTGACCGTGCAGGCCGGTCCACAGCAGGACCCCCAGCGTCTCGGCCTCCTCGCGTTGCTCGGGACAGGCTGCGGCGAGGTACTGGTCAACGGCATCGGTCCACGCGATCAGCACCCGGTCGAGCGGATGCCCGGTGGCGCGCCGGTCCTCCGCCGAAGTCTGCTGCTCCAGGCTGAACATGAGCCGATAGCGGCGGGGATTGTCGACGGCGAACCCGCGGTAGGTGCCCACGATGGCGCGCAGGACACCCCATGCGTCGGCACCGGCCTCGGCGGCCGCGCTTCCGGCCTCGCGCATGGTCGACGCCAGCGCGGCGTACCGGGCATCGAGCACCGTCCGCACCAGGTCGGTCTTGTCGTTGAAGTGCAGGTAGATACTGGGCGCGGCGATGCCCAGCTCGCGGGCGATGCCACGCAGAGACAGGGCGTCCTCGCGACCGGACTCCTCCAGGATGCGGGTCGCCGTGTCCAGGATGTCCTGCCGGAGGCGCTCCCCTTCACCCTGCCGGTAGGGCACACGCCGCCTCTGGGCTGCCAAGTCCACGCTTCCTCCTCCGTACCCCGCCGGTTGCGACTGGGCTTTCATCATCGGCCATCCACGGCTTGCCACCCGTCTGGAACGGGCCTCGCCAAAACCACCTAACGGCGTTAGGCTCACCTCGACAACCACCTAACGGCGTTAGTCAACCTAACGCCGTTAGGTCGATGAGAGGAGCCCTCGTGCCCCCTGGCCCCACGCCCGAATTCGTCCTCGCCCGGCCGAGGACCGCACCCCTCGATCCGCCTCCCGCTTACTCCCGCCTGTGTGAGGAGGCACCGATCAGCCGCGTCACCATCTGGGACGGCCGGCGCGGCGCCTGGCTGGTGACCCGCTGGGAGGACGCCCGTGCGGTGCTCGGCCACCCCGCCTTCAGCAGCGACCCCTCACAGCCCGGCTACCCGGACGTGCAGCCGGATCAGCCGCCCCAGCCGCCCGGCTTCTTCGCCAACGTCGACGCACCCGTCCACACCACGATGCGGCGCACGCTCACCCGCGAGTTCATGGTCAAGAAGATCGACGCACTGCGTCCCACCATCACCGGCATCACGGGACAGCTCGAAACCGTCCAGCGACGCCTCTGGGACGTGTCCGAAGAGCTCACCGGAGTGAAGTTCCCGATCTGACCATCGGCTGTCTCTGGTCTCGGGAAGCTGGCCCATGTCTGACGCCACTCCCGCCACCACCCCGCTGAGCGGGGGGACTCGGCAGTAACCGATTGGCCCGGGACCGCCTTGAGCGGAGGCGGTCCCGACGCACCGAATCCGTGGGGACGGGATCGGCGCGAGGTCCCAGGTCCGGCGGTGGACCTTCCCCCAGTCCGCCGCCGGATCCGAGGACGCCACCGCGCTCTCTGAGGGTCCTGTCCGACATGCGGCCTACCCGACAGACCGCAGCCCATCGGACCGCCAGCCGCCGAGCCTCACCTTTCGTAGTCCTGTCCGCTTTTCCGCGTCCCGAAATTCCGTTGCCAGTTTCTCGAAGGGGCACCCCTATGTCCGAAACAGCCCGCAAGGCACCCAGCGTTCCCGACCCCAACCGCTGGCGAGCCCTCGCATTCATCTCGATCGCCCAGCTGATGGTCATCCTCGACGCGACCATCGTGAACATCGCCCTGCCCTCCGCTCAACAGGACCTGGGCATCTCGGACGGCAACCGCCAGTGGGTCATCACCGCCTACGCCCTCGCCTTCGGCGGTCTCCTCCTGTTCGGCGGCCGGATCGCCGACCTCTGGGGCCGCAAGCGCGCCTTCGTCATCGGTCTGGTGGGCTTCGGCGCGGCCTCCGCACTGGGCGGCGCCGCCACCAACGAGGCGATGATGTACAGCTCCCGTGCCCTGCAGGGCGTCTTCGGCGCCCTCCTCGCCCCCGCCGCTCTCTCCCTGCTCTCCGTGACGTTCACCGACGCCAAGGAGCGCGCCAGGGCGTTCGGCGTCTACAGCGCGATCTCCGGTGCCGGCGGCGCCGTCGGCCTGATCCTCGGCGGCGTCCTGACCGAATACCTGGACTGGCGCTGGACGTTCTTCGTGAACATCCCATTCGCCGCGATCGCCGCAGCCGGTGCGTACTTCGTCATCAGCGAGCCGGAAGGCGGGCGCAACCGCTCGCCGCTCGACATCCCCGGAGTGATCCTGTCCGCCCTCGGCCTGGTCGCGCTGGTCTACGGCTTCACCCGCGCCGAGTCCGACGGCTGGAGAGACTCCACGACCCTCGGCCTGTTCGTCGCCTCCGCGGTCCTGCTGCTCGCCTTCGTCATCACCGAGGCCAAGGTCAAGGCCCCGCTGCTGCCCCTGCGCGTGGTCACCGAACGCAACCGCGGCGGCGCCTTCCTCTCGTTCGGCCTCGCGAACATCGCGATCTACGGCCTGTTCCTCTTCCTCACCTACTACCTGCAGATCGTCAAGGGCTACTCGCCGATCAAGACCGGCTTCGCCTTCCTGCCGTTGGTTGTCGGCACGATGATCGGCGCGACCCAGATCGGCACCCGCCTGACGCCCCGCGTGCCGGCGCGGCTGCTGATGGGTCCCGGCTTCCTGGTCGCCGCGGCCGGCATGTTCCTGCTGACCCAACTGGAGGTCGGCTCCTCGTACGCCGGTCTCCTCCTGCCGACCCAACTGATCGTCGGCATCGGCCTGGGTACCGCGTTCATGCCCGCCATGTCCGTGGCCACGCACGGGGTGGAGTCGCGCGACGCCGGTGCCGCCTCCGCCATGGTCAACACCTCGCAGCAGCTGGGCGGCGCAATCGGCACGGCCTTGCTGAACACCATCGCCGCCTCCGCCATGGCCTCGTACATCACAGACCACATCGCCACGGCCGCGACGAAGCCCCAGCAGCAACTGGTCCAGCTCCAGGGCATGGTGCACGGCTACGCCAACGCCGCCTGGGTCGCCGTCGGCATCGTGGCCGGCGCCGCCGTGATAGCGCTGGCTCTCATCAACGTCGGCCGCCCGAAGGCCGATTCGAGCACCGGCGAGGGACTCGAAGCCCAGGGACCGGTGATCGCACACTGACAATGCCCCCTCCCGAGCGGGCCCATGGTCCGCTCCGGCTCCTCCGCATCCGGAGCCGGGGCGGGCCTTCTTCGGTCCCCACGGCCGACAGCAGAGGGCGGCTGCTCCACGACGATCAGCCCGGATCCCGCGGCAAACAACCTGGACACCGCGCGTCGGCTGTAGCAACTGTCCGAGGACCTGACCGGCGTCCCCGACATGACCGCCACCTCGGCGTGAGCAGGAGCCGTCACCGTGGATGAGCGCGGCGGCCGCGAGGCCACGCAGCGCAGTCTTGATCATGTGTTGCTGATGGCGGTGCTGGGCGTTGACGTGGCCGAGTACCTCGACCAGCCCGTCGCCCCCTACACCGTCGACGAGCCGCTGGCCGACGGGCAGGTCCTCCGGCTCGGGGACGCCGACTGGCAGATCGTTCGCACCCCCGGGCACACCCCCGGCCACCTGTCGCTGTGGCAGCCGGAAGAGCGGCTGCTGGTGGTCGGAGACGCGCTGTCGGACTACGACGTCGGCTGGGTGAACCTCGCGCTGGATGGGCCCGAGGCGGGCGCCACCGCACTGGCCTCCCTGCACCGGCTGGCCGACCTGGGCCCGCGTGTGCTGCTGCCCGCGCACGGGCCGATCCCCGCCGACCCCGGTGCGGCGTTCGCCACCGCACTGCGCCGCGCCCAGCGCCTGGTCGACGACCCGGCCGGGGCGGTGTGGTACGGCGGGCGGCGAATCTTCGCGTTCGCCCTGATGATCCGCGACGGGATTCCTGCCGACCAGGTCGAGTCCTACCTGCACGCGCGGGCGTGGCTGACCGACGCAGCACGGCTCTTGAACACAACGCCCGAGGCACTGGCCGCCGAACTGGTCGAAACGATGCTCCGCAGCGGCGCCATCGTCCTGCGCGACAAGGGACTGCACGCCGCCGCCGAGTACACGCCGGTCGCGGCGGCATCGCTGCGGGTGCCCTTCCCCCGCACGTGGCCGGCAGCGGCACCGACGAGAGCGGAAACTGCCGAGCCCCAGTGACGCCCATCCGGAGCATCAATCCCTGGCGTTCAAAGCCGGCCGCCGCCGTCCTGGCTCAGCAATATTCTTCCCATCTACCGGCTCCACAAGGCTGAACTTTGCGCGACTGGGCCATTCTGGTCGAAATAATGGCAACATCTGTCGGGATTCAGCGCATAGGCTTTGCTGTCAGCGGGGGAGCGGTTGGAGAGTTGTCGATGAGTCCGAGCCTGACGCCGACGTTCTGGGACGAACGTTCCTGTTGATCGTCGTGCCCGGTCGGGCTGGGCGTTCACGCTCCCCGCGGGTCCCGGTGCGGGCGTTGATCCGTCTGCTCCTCACCCGATGCACCCACGGACCGACGACCAGGAAGACGACATGAACCCACTCGCGAGTGAGCGACCCGTAGCGATCATCGGTGCGGGCGCGATCGGCCTGTCCTTGGCCTCCGCGCTGGCCCGAGCGGGCCGGTCGATCACCGTCTGCGGCGGGCGTGAGCCCATCGACCACATCGAGATCACCGAGGATGGCAGCACGGAAACCTGGCCCGTCCGTCACGTGACCGACCCAGCCGACATCGCGTGGTACACCACCGCGATCGTCGCCGTGAAGGGTCACCACACGGCAGCGGTCGCGGACTGGCTGCGCGCGGTCGCGCACCCTGGCGCGACGGTGCTCGTCGCGCAGAACGGCGTCGAGCAATGCGAACGCGTCATGCCCTACGTCGGAGCAGCGCACATCATGCCGAGCGTCATCTACCTCAACGTCGAACGCACCGCTCCAGGACACGCGATCCTCCGACGAGTCGGCGCGCTCGACATCGCCGTGCCTGACGACGCGGCCAGTGCCTCCCTTGCCACCGAGCTGAGTGCCGGCGGGATGCGCACCTCCACTGAGGCCGACCTGAAGACCGTCGCATGGGCGAAGCTGCTCAGCAACATCACCGCCAACCCCTTGACCGCCCTGACCGGTCGACGTGCCGACGTCATGCGCGATCCCGGCATCGAGCGCATCGCCCGCCGCATCATGACCGAAGCCATCGAAGTCGGCCGGGCTGCCGGCGCAGCGCTGACCGACGAGCATGCCGAACGCGCCCTGCACTGGCTCCAACACGTCCCCGAGGGCAGCACCACCTCAATGCGGGAAGACCGCCTCGCCGGTCGGTCCCTCGAATACGACGCCCTCACCGGAGCAGTCGTGCGAGCCGCTGAACGCCATGCCATCGACGCTCCGGTCAACCGGTCCGTCCTTGCGCTCCTGGCTGCGATCAAGCCAGAGGTCGCAGCGTGAGGACTTCGCAACGTGCACAGGCTGTCGCCCCGTTCTATGCGATGGAGTTCGGCAAGCATGCCGCAGCGCTGGAGGCACAGGGCCACCACGTCATCAAGCTCAGCATCGGTGAACCCGACTTCGGCGCGCCTCCGGCCGTCCTGAACGCGATGCGCGACGCCATGGACGGAAGGCCGATGCCCTACACGGCGGCCGTCGGACTGCCCGAGCTGAGGCAGGCGATCGCGCGGTTCTACCTGGACCAGCACGGCGTCGAGGTCGCCCCTTCCCGGGTCATCGTGACCGCAGGAGCGTCGGCCGCCCTGGTGCTGGCCACCGCGGCACTCGTCGACACCGGCGATGAGGTGATCATCGGAGACCCGTCGTATCCCTGCAACCGACAGATCGTCGAAAGCTTCGGCGCACACGTCACGCTAATCCCCACCACCGCCGAGACACGCTTCCAGTTGGACGCGGCATCGGTGCGATCGAACTGGACGGACAGGACACGCGGGATCATGATCGCCACCCCGTCGAACCCGACCGGCACCTCGATTCCGGCCGACGAGCTGGCAGCGATCTGCGCACTGGCGCGCGAGCGCGACGCCTGGCGCATCGTCGATGAGATCTACCTCAACCTGAGCGACCATGACGACCAAGGCCGGCCACCGCGGAGCGTGCTGTCGTTCGACCCCGACGCCATCGTCATCAACAGCTTCTCAAAGTACTTCGGCATGACCGGCTGGAGACTCGGATGGTGCATCGCCCCGGAGCCCCTCGTGCCGACGATGGAGCGCCTGGCCCAGAACTACTTCCTCTGCGCATCCGCGCCCGCCCAGAACGCCGCACTGGCCTGTTTCACCCCCGAGTCCCTTGCGGTCTGCGAGGCACGCCGCGTCGAGTTCGCCGAGCGTCGCGCGCTCGTCCTGGAGGGCCTGGCACGGATCGGACTACCGGCCCCCGTCCCGCCCGACGGCGCGTTCTACGTGTACTTCGACGTCAGCCACACCGGACTCACCTCCTGGCAATTCTGCGAGCGAGCACTGCAAGAGGCACAGGTCGCCCTCACCCCGGGTAAGGACTTCGGCCTCCACACTGCGAAGACACACGTCCGGCTCTCGTACGCGGCGTCACCCGATGACCTCCGCGAAGGGATCACCCGGCTCGGGAGATTCGTGGCCACTCTTCGATGAAGTGCACGCGCGGTTCACAAGGGCAGGGGCCGGTTCTCGACGATGCTCTTCATGACGAGAGTGGAGGTGAGGCGCCGGACGCCGGGCAGGGTGGAGAGGCGGTCGTCCCAGAGCTTTTGGAAGCCGGGCAGGTCACGGGCAATGACGCGCAGGTGGTAGTCGGGTTCTCCGAAGAGGCGCTGGGCCTGCAGGACGTGAGGGATGTCGGCGACGGCCTGTTCAAAGGCGGCGATGGTGTCGCGGTCTGCGCCGCGCATGGTGACGAAAACGAGGGCTTCGAAGGTGAAGCCGAGGGCGTCGGCGTCCAAGTGCGCGTGGTAGCCGCTGATCGCGCCGGAGCGTTCCAGGGCGCGCAGGCGACGGTGGCAGGGCGAGACGCTGAGGCGGACCCGCTCGGCGAGTTCGGTGACAGTGAGGCGTCCGTCCTGCTGAAGCTCGGCAAGGATTGCGCGGTCTACGTCGTTCATGAGGACGATTCTTCCCCCATGAGACGTAATCTCGGGAAAGATTGGAAGCATAGTCCGGGCATACACACGTCATCTCCCATATCGCATGGCGGGTTGCGCCTGGCGCGGACTGGCCGCTCGCGGTGCAGATCGCGGTGCTGGAGCCGGTGCACACGGCCGGCTGCGCGTGCGTCTACACGGGGGCGGGCACATCGGCGCAGCCGGTGCTGCGTATGCGGCGTGCGGCGGCGCGAGTGGTGCCCTGCGTCCCGGGGGCCGGGCGTCTAAGCTGGCGCCACATCACGCCCTGCGGCGGGAAGGGTCGATTGGATGACGGTGGACGAGGGGGCCGCACCGATCATGTCGCCCACACAACCCGACGGTCCGGCCGCCCTCGAGGCGGACCGGTCAGAGCCGCCGCCGCTGCACGGAGTGGTGCTGAGCTCAGACCCCGCCACCGCTCCCGGCAGCGGCAATGGTACGACCGGTCCGGGGCAGCCGCGAGGCAAGACTTGGCAGGGGCCCGGTGTTGTGCCCGTGACACCGCCGGACGGGACGCTGGCGTGGCCCACCATGCCGCTGGCCGCCGACGCGCTGGCCAAGCTGGACGCTGACCTGGGCCAAGTGCAGGTCGCACGACTGGGTGGCCGCCGCATCTACCGGCGCCGGATCGAACTGCTGGCCGAGGCATGCACGGCCGAAACCTTCGGGCTGGTGCTGGACTGGCTCAGCAGCACCCGCCGCGCCTCGGTGGCCACCAAACGCAACTACGTCGACGACCTGCGCCGCGTCTGGGCGCCGCTGGCCCGCGAACTCGGCCATGACGCCTTCGCCGTCGGCTGCCTGTCCCGCGAGCACCTGCGGATGTGGCGGCTCCGCCAAGAAGGCGCCGGGGTGGCCCAGCGCAGCATCGCCCGCTACGTCGCGTGCCTGTCCTCCCTGCACGTCCACGCGGCCGGACGACTGGACACACCGCTGATCAACCCGGTCACCGAGGACGACCGGCCGCGCATCCCCACCGGCAACACCGCCACCTCCACCCCGGTGCTGGAGATCGGCCAGGTACGCGCGGTGGCCGCCGGCGCGCGCAGCGACCTGGACCTGCTGGTGGTGATGCTGCTGTACACCCTGGCCGGCCGGGTCACCGAGATCTGCGCCGCCGATGTCACCGACCTGGCCATCGAAGGCGACCGCACCCTCCTGCGCCTGACCCGCAAGGGCGGCAAGCGGCGCACCCTGCCGCTGCCCGACCGGTGCGCCCGGCTGCTGCGCCGCATGATCGGCGACCGCACGTCCGGGCCGCTGCTGCTGGACGCGGCGGGCCGCCGCCTGGACCGGCACGACCTCGACCGGATCAGCACCCGGCTGGGCCGCGCCGCCGCCGTCCTGCCCGACCGCGACCTCACCCCGCATGTCTGGCGCGCCTCCCGCATCACCCACATGCTCGACGCCGGTATCCCGCTCGCCGAGGTCCAGGAGTTCGCCGACCACGCCAACCCGGCCACCACCATCGGCTACTGGGAACGCCGCAACCGAGCCCAGCGCGCCACCGCCCATGTCGACCAGGCCATCACCGTCTTCGACGACCTCAACACCGCCCCACGCCCACACCGGTAACAAGCCGCAAGAGCCCTCCAGGGTGATCGGGGGAGAAGGCACAGGATCACCACATCATGCCGACCCCGAGACTCGCTCCAGGCGCGGATGGATCCCCGAGAGCAGGCCGCGAAGCCGGTTGTTGATCATTCTGGCTTGGTCGGCCACAGGCAGGCGTCAAAGCCGACGGACAAGTCACGTTCTGACGATCAGCGGGTGAAGCGGTGTGGCGGACTCACATCACGTCATGGCATATCTAATTCCGCGCAGGGTGGACGCCCCCGTTCGCTGTTGTCATGCCTTCTCGTGACGGATGTCCTGTTGGGCTCCCCGTAGCGAACGCCGAAAATCCAACGAACCCGTCTCCGAGCTGCGGCGATGCCACCAGTTAGTGGTGCCGACGGGCGGGGCCGTGGTCGGCGAGGGCTTCTGCACTGACGTTGGTGTAGATGGCCAGCTGCGGATGTTGTCGATTTCCGTAGTGCCCTGCACAGCCGACCTGGGCTAATGAACCGGATTGCAGAGGACTTCGGATCGCTGTGCTGTCCGTACTCTTGTGCACGGTGGACCGATCTTGTTCGTACTCGTGTGGCGCGACAGCGTCCCTGGCCTTCTCCGGGGTGGGCCCGTAAGGAGATCGTCTACTGGCAGGATCGGGCAAATGGGAGATGCGTCAGACCTTGTCTATGGGCTCGAACTCATCGCGGAGGATGGCCCGGAGCGGTATGCGGAATCGGATCTCGACGTGCGTGCGGTGGTGGCGCGGATCCCGCAAGAGGTCAAGGACGAGCTGAGGTACGACCAGATCCCCTGGGACCGTTTCCCGCACGCCTACGGCCCTGCCGTGGATGTGCCCGAGTACCTGAAGCTCCTCCGATCTCTCGATGCCCGGACCGCTGAACGAGCCGTGAGTTCGTTGGAGAATCGCGTCTGCCACCAAGGCGGAACCTTCGCGCCGGCCGCGCTGGCTGTGCCGTTCCTGCTGCGCCTGGCCAGCTCGTCTGCAACCCACCACCGTGGGGAGATCCTTCGCCTGGTCGGTGAGGTGGCGCGGCGAGAGCACTACGGTGACGGGTCGCGGGCGGGCCTGCTTCAGGTCGCGTACCCAGACGACCAGCCACGCTACGACGTGGGCGGGTACCTGGAGAACTGGTCGGTGCAGGCCGCGCGCATCGCCATCACCTGCGATACGCCCCTGCTGCTGGCACTCCTTGACGACCTCGACGCCGACGTCCGCTCCTCGGCCTGTTACGCGCTGGCCACAGCCCTGCACGACGTCGAGGCAATCGATGCCGCGTTGCGGCGTCGGCTGAGCTTCGAGGAAGTCCCCGCCGTGCGTATGAGCCTCACCCTCGCCATCGCCCAGTTGGCCCGCGAACACCGGGACGAGTCCACCATCACCCGCCTTCGCACCTGGTGGAGCGACCCAGACCGGCCCACAGACATCCGTGTCAGCGCCGCGCTCGCCTGGCTCTGCCTGGTCGACGTTCCCGTACCCGACGACCTGCGGCCCCTTCTCACGACCACGGTCAACGACGAACTGGCCGAACTACTCGCGGCCGTTCCCTGGATGAAAGGAGTCGACTGGGGCGGAGCGGGCCTACGACGCTGCATCTACCTGATGCTCAACCCCGAGGTGGACTGGCGAGCAGCCGATCAGGATCCCTGGGCCGGAACCTAGCCCCGCCCGCCGATGACAACCAGAAGATGTGTCCGTTAGGGGAATGCTCACCGGACACTCGCGATCATTCAGCGAGCGAGATCGCGACCTGCGTCGATGCCGTCTTCTTTAGGTGTCCGCGAATGTGTCCGGTGAAGGGGGGAACAGGCCGAACTCGTCTGGATGCACGGCACCGGGGAGTACACCATCGCCGAACTGATGGAAGTGTTCTCCGTCGGCCGCGCCACCGTCTACAGGGTCTTGGACCGCGCAGCCGGAGCAACGCCCAGCCACGCCGACAGCACATCCGGAGACCGGTTAGATGCCAGAGCCCACGTTCAGTGAACGTGACCTAGCCTTCCTGCACGCACTGCGCCGAGGTCAGATCTTCATTGAAGGAGGAGGTGCACTGTGTGCGGTGTCTGCGGAGATTCTGATCCTCGGCTGATCGGCCTGGCGTACAACCGTGCCGCTCCACACCAGACCCTGCTGAGACTCTTGGAAAGGGGTCCGCACGATGTCTGGGGTGCATTGTGCTCGCGTACGACTCTGCCGCAAGAGCTGGTCGACGCGATCGTCGACCACCCCGATCCGGATCTACGGCTGGCCTTGACCTGGAACCTGTCGCTGGGGCCTCAGATCCGGTCCCGGCTGGCCGCCGACCCCGACCGCAGGGTCAGAGCGAACCTGGTCGAGCAGTGCAACTACCGGTGGCAAGTGTCAACTACTGAGCCGCGGATGCCGTTGACCGTTGAGGCCTACGAGCTACTGGCAGCCGACCCCGAACCGAGGGTCCGGGAAGAGGTCGCCTTGCAGTGGTACACGCCGGCGCATGTCCGGGATCTGCTGGCCGCCGATCCGGTACCGGCCGTCCGTATGTGTCTCCTCGACGTCTGGTCATGGCTGAGCGACAAGACCAAGGCAGCCCTGCTGTCGGACGCCGCCCCAGAGGTACGCCAAGCCGCCGAGGAACTGCAAAGCCCTGCGCGGGTCATCGAGTCCGCATCCGGGCATTCCCGTTGGGAGTTGAGGCGGGCGAACCTGGCGCATCCTCTGGCCGAACGGCTGGCCCACGACAGCGATGCCGACATCCGGGCGACGGCGGCCGCCAACCCGAGCCTTCCCAGCGTTCTCGTTGCGGAACTGGCCAACGATCCGGACCCGGAAGTGCGGCTTGCCGTATCCCGAAGGCCTGACCTCACCGAGCAGCAGCGTGCGGCCATCGACTACGCAGACGACCCCGGCAGACACTTTCATCCGCTCACCTGGGTACGCGATGCGTGCGACGACGACACGATCATGCGACAGTGCGCGACCTCAGCTCATCCTGCACTGCGGCGCAGCGCCGCCTATTGCCCGCATCTGCCAGCCGACCTTGTACAGGCTCTCGCCATGGATGACGACTTCCTCGTCCGGCTCTTTCTGGCTGAGAACCATCCGGATCCACCCGGTGCACTGCTGCTCAGAACGGTTTTGGAGTTCGACGGTTACACACGGGCCAAGATGCTGCGCCATCCGAACTTCCCGTCTACGGGGCTGTGTCGCTTCGCCATTTCATCCGACCCCCGCGAGCGCGCATTGGTGACCATGGACCCACACGCCCCAGCCGAAACGATCGACAAGCTCAGCCACGACCCCGACCTGGAGGTACGGCGTACAGCGGCCGCCGATGCCCGGCTGCCCACACCGCGGCTACTGGAACTGCTCGCCGACAACGAGACCGCTCAAGCCGCCGCGAGCAATCCGACACTGCCAGCCGAGGCCATGGACGAAATCCTCAGGCGATGACAGGGCGCGCTGCCGAGCACGGCACACAAACCAAGCTGGCAAGCTCCCTCAAAGGGCTTCTTCCCGCAGACACTCCTCACATGCGGGAATAGCACCGGAATGATCGCCTGATTGATCCTTTGCAGAGGACTTCAGAAAATCCGTGCAGGCGACTTCGGAAATCGACACCAGCAGATCGAGGCCGACGTACCCCAACCACGTCCCGAGAGCGATGAGAGCCAACAAGCAGACCGCTGACCTGCAAAGATCCCCGCGCGAGAGACATCGGAACGAAGAGTCACGCTAAGGAGCTCAACTCGGCGCGCTTAGCGTGACTTTTCGAGGCTGCTATATCCGTCAAGCCGCCAGCGGGAGGTTGTCGGTGACTGTTCGGCTTTCCTCAGCGGGCCTTCGCTCCAGCAGTTTGAAGACCTGGCGGGCGACGGTCCGTTTGAGGCAG
>NZ_JBIRAZ010000052.1:0-23574 GCF_044326415.1 Actinomadura sp. 6N118
ATCTTGGTGGCGGCGGTGTCCTTGACCGTGCGGGGGGCGGGGGTGGGGGTGGGGCGCCGCGCTGCCAGCGGTTGATGGCGGCGAGCGCGAGCTCTTGGGTGCGCGTCAGACCGCCCGGCCGGGGAGTGGCGGCGCCTACCGGGTGGCTGCCAGGCGGTGGCGGCACCGCTTCGGCCGGGGACGGCTGCCTACGTCCGCCCACGCGCGCCTTGACGCTGAGCCCGTACGTGAGAACGAGCAAGACCACGAAGAGCAGCAGATAGGCGCCGTGCTCCAGGAGCGCGGTCCACTTGCCCTTCACGGCGTCCAGCACGCAGAAGACGCCGAAGCCAGCGATCCAGCCAGTGATCGCGGGCAGGAACCAGACGTCCCTGCGCCGCACCAGCCCGGCCACTGCGATGAGGAGGAGCAGCGCCTCGATCACCTTGACCCCCGCCAGCACAGGGGTCGCCGCGCCGGCGCCCAGGTATCCGGCCACCTCGTCGCGCCGTTCGCCCCAGCCGATCACCGCGCCTGCCAGCCCGGTGACGCCGTACGCGACGAGGAACGCACCGATGGGGTAGTGGAAGCGGTGCCAGTTCTGCCCGGACGGCCCCGGCGCGATGGCCGGGAGTACCTGCTCGCCGGGGGAGGGCGGCGGCAACGGCAGGGCGCGAGTCGGATTCGGTCCTGCGGCAGGCTCCGGGGCAGGCTCGCCGACAGGTCCTGGGGCAGGCCCGGTGGCCGGGTCGCCGCCCGGCGCCGTGCCCGGCTTGGGTGGCAGCGGCGTATCAGGGCGGGTCCACCCGCTGTTTGATTCGGCGCTGTTCGACCCGGCACTCACCGTCATGTCCCCCGTCCTGCCCCGTCTGGCTGCTACGCGAAAGATATCCCGGATCCCGGTGGCGTTCCGGTCCTCGGGGTCAGGGCGGCCTCATGGTGACGCGCCGTGGCGCTGACCTCGCAGTCCTTGAAGATGCGGCGTCGACACGGAAGGGTGATTTTCCGTCGGGCCATGCGGAATCCAGATGGAGTCGAGGATGACGCCTGACGACACGGGAACCGCCGCGTCAGTGAAGACGCGGATCGAATATCTGGAAGAGCTCGGCGACGAACTGGTCAGACGCGGGTTCCGGGTACGCATCAACGTGCCCCGCGGCCAGGCGCCCAGCTTGCACGTGATGAACCCGGACGCCTCCGTGCTCACGGAGAACATCCTCGCCGAGCGGGGGGCGGACGGCTGGTGGTACTGGTGGTCGTGGGGGGAGCACATCACGGCCGCCGGCGACACGCCCGGCGCGGCCGATCGGATCGCACGGGTGCTGTCCGCCGACTGACAAGGCGTGGTCATGCAGGGGGTCCGGCACACTCCGGGGGCACTGCATGATCACGTCCCGAATGTTGGCTTGAGAAACATTTGTCACGTCAGCCGCCACCTGCGAAGCAGCGTCGCAGCCGCCCCGCCGGCCCGTGTCCCACGTGGACGTATGCCCTCGGTCAAATCTTGTCCCCAGGTAACGGCCCTGTTACTTGATTGTTACTGCTGACAACAAATTAGCCGCCAGGGGGTCTTGGCGACGCGGTGGAAGCCGACATATGTTGCGGGTCACAACATTCTCGCCGTTGAGTGTGTGATCTCGCTCACCGGTGACGCGCGTCCGAATGTCCCACCCCGTCAACTTCCACGGTCACCAGCGAGTGGCCGTACCCAGAAAGGACCTTGCAGATGCGCAAGGGGATCCTCAGCCTCACCGCGCTGTCCGCGGCGGCCGCACTCACGCTGACCGCCTGCGGGGGCGACTCCGACGACAAGGGCTCGGCGCAGTCCGGGGCCAAGGGCAAGATCGGCGTGATCCTGCCGGACACCAAGTCCTCCGCCCGCTACGAGAGCTTCGACCGGCCCTTCCTGGAGCAGTCCTTCAAGGCCGCCGGCGTCCAGTACGACATCCAGAACGCGGAAGGCTCCACGCAGCGCTTCCAGACGATCGCGGACCAGATGCTCACCAGCGGCGTCACCGTCCTGATCACCGACGGCCTGGACTCCAACTCGGCCGCCGCCGTCCAGCGCAAGGCCAAGGCGCAGGGCGTCCAGACCATCGACTACGACCGGCTGGCCCTGGGCGGCGTCGCCGACTACTACGTCTCGTTCGACAACGTGAAGGTCGGCGAGGAGCTCGGCAAGGGCCTGCAGAAGTGCCTGGGCGACAAGGCCGCCAACATCGTGTACCTGAACGGCGCCCCGACCGACAACAACGCGACGCTCTTCGCGCAGGGCGCCCACTCGGTGCTCGACACGGTGACCAACTACAAGAAGACCGCCGAGCAGGCCGTGCCGGACTGGGACAACCAGCAGGCCGCGACGATCTTCGAGCAGATGTGGACCGACAAGGGCGGCAAGATCGACGGCGTGCTGGCCGCGAACGACGGCGTGGGCAACGCCGCCATCTCGATCCTGAAGAAGAACGGCCAGGCCGGGAAGGTGCCGGTCACGGGCCAGGACGCCACGGTCGAGGGCCTGCAGAACATCCTCGACGGCAACCAGTGCATGACGGTCTACAAGCCGATCAAGCAGGAGACCGACGCCGCCGCCAAGCTCGCCATCGCGCTGCTCAACGGCCAGAAGGGCGAGACCAACGGCGTTTCCAAGGACACCGTCGGCAAGCGCGACGTCCCGTCCGTCCTGCTGACCCCGATCGGCGTCACCAAGGAGAACATCAAGCAGGTCGTCACGGACGGCTTCGTCAAGAAGGAAGAGCTTTGCAAGGGCGCGTACGCCGCCAAGTGCAAGGCCGCCGGCATCCAGTGACGACCCATCGCTGACCCGTGGCGGGTCCGCCGGGGCGCGCCCCGCACGCGACCCGGCGACCCCGCCTCGGGCCGGCGAATCCCCAGGAGGAAATCGCGTGGCAGACCACGGCACCGCTGACAGCGGCATCCCCGCCGAGAGCGGTACTCCCGCGCAGAGCGGTACTCCCGCGCAGAGCGACACTCCCGCGCAGAGCGTCACTCCCGCGGAGAGCGGCACACCGGCGGGCGGCGACCCCGCCGGCGCCGCCGCCCAGGCGGGCGGCGACACCCCCGTGCTCCGCATCACCGGGCTCAACAAGAGCTTCGGTGCCGTCCACGTCCTGCACGATGTGGACTTCACACTGCGTCCCGGTCAGGTGGCGGCTCTCGTCGGCGACAACGGCGCGGGCAAGTCGACCCTGATCAAATGCATCGCGGGCATCCACCCGATCGATTCCGGGACCATCGAGTTCGAGGGCCGCACGGTGTCGATCAGCGGCCCCCGGGACGCCGCGGCGCTCGGCATCGAGGTCGTCTACCAGGACCTCGCGCTGGCCGACAACCTCGACATCGTGCAGAACATGTTCCTCGGCCGCGAGCGCACCAAGGGCGTCGTTCTGGACGAGGACTCGATGGAGCAGGCGGCCCGTGAGACGCTCGCGCGGCTGTCGGTCCGCACCGTCAAGTCCGTGCGGCAGCAGGTCGCGAGCCTGTCCGGCGGGCAGCGGCAGACCGTCGCCATCGCCAAGGCCGCGCTGTGGGAGTCCAAGGTGGTCATCTTGGACGAGCCCACCGCCGCGCTCGGCGTCGCGCAGACCCGCCAGGTCCTCGACCTGGTCCGGCGGCTCGCCGACACCGGCCACTCGGTGGTGCTGATCTCGCACAACATGAACGACGTCTTCGAGGTGGCCGACCGGATCACCGCGCTCTATCTCGGCCGTGTCGCGGCCGACGTGGCGCGCGCCGAGGTCACCCACGGCCAGGTGGTCGAGCTGATCACCGCCGGGCGCTCCGGTGAGCTGGGGCTCGCACCCGTGACCGCGGCCGAGAACCTCTGATCGGGGCCCCTATGTCCATGGAATCATCACCATCCACCGCACCTCCCAACGGTACGAAGGGAGCCGCCGTGAAGATGGCGGACACGGACTTCGCCGACGACCGGCGCACGCATGATGTGGCGTCGGCCGCGCGCGACTACTGGATCCGCGTGCGCGGCGGCGAGCTCGGCGCCCTGCCCGCGATCCTCGGCATGGCCGGGCTGGTCCTGCTGTTCTGGCTGCTGCGCCCGGAGACCTTCCTCAGCCCGCAGAACATCGCCAACCTGTTCACCCAGGCGCTGCCGGTGACGATCCTGGCGATGGGCCTGGTCTTCGTCCTGCTGCTCGGTGAGATCGACCTGTCCGCCGGCGTGACCGGCGGCGTCTGTGCGGCGGTCATGGCCAAGCTGATGGTCGACGCGGAGCAGCCGTGGTACGTGGCGGTGCTCGCCGCACTGGCCACCGGTCTGGTCATCGGCGGTGCGATCGGCTGGCTCGTGTCGGTGATCCGCATCCCGTCGTTCGTCGTCACGCTGGCGCTCTTCCTCGGCCTGCAGGGCGTCACGCTGCGGCTCATCGGCGAGGGCGGCACCGTTCCCGTCCGCGACGACGTCGTGGTCGCGCTGGCCAACAAGAACATGCCCATCTGGGCGGGCTGGTTGCTGGCCGTGCTCTGCACCGCCGGTTACGCGGCCGTGCAGCTGGCTCGCTGGCGGCGTCAGCGCCAGCGGAATCTGGCCGCGCGGCCGATCCAGCTGGTCGTCGGGCAGGTCGCGGTGGTCGGCATCGCGCTGCTGTTCGGCACGTTCCTGCTCAGCCGGGACCGCGCGCCGAGCCCGCTGATCACCGTGGCCGGGGTGCCGTGGGGTGTGCTGCTGGTCGCCGTGCTGTTCATCATCGCGAGCTTCGTGTTGTCCCGGACGCCGTACGGGCGGCACCTGTACGCGGTCGGCGGCAACGCCGAGGCCGCGCGGCGCGCGGGCATCAACGTGACCCGGCTCCGGATGTCCGTCTTCATGATCGCGTCCACTCTCGCGGCGGTCAGCGGCATCGTGGCGGCGTCCCGGCTCAACTCGGTCGCGACGGCCTCCGGCGGCGGCAACGAGCTGCTGTTCGCGGTCGGCGCCGCGGTCATCGGCGGCACCAGCCTCTTCGGCGGCAAGGGCAAGGCGCGCGACGCCATCCTCGGTGGCCTGGTCGTGTCGATCATCGCCAACGGGCTCGGCCTGCTCGGTGCCAAGGCGTACCTCAACATGCTCATCACCGGCGGCGTCCTGCTGCTCGCGGCGAGCATCGACGCGCTGGCCCGCCGCCAGCGCTCGGCGTCCGGACGTTAAGGCGAACGGGTCCCGCCGGCCACGCACAAAGGGGTTGAACATGCCGTTTGCGACTCCGGGCAGGGAGAACAGGGCTGGTACGCTCAGCGACCACGACCGCTTCTCCCTGGCCGGAGACGCGTCACGGTGGGAGCCCCCCGGAATGCCAGCGACACCTCTCTTGGACCTGCGCGGAATCGACAAGAGCTTCGGTCCCGTCAAGGTTCTGCATGATGTGGCGTTCACCGCGCACCCAGGTGAAGTCACCGCGCTCGTGGGCGACAACGGCGCGGGCAAGACGACGCTGGTCAACTGCATCGGCGGCATCCACCCGTGGGACGCGGGCGACTTCCTCTTCCGGGGTGAGCCGGTCCGGCTGAGCAGTCCCCGGGAGGCCGCCGATCTCGGCATCGACATCGTCCACCAGGATCTGGCGCTCTGCGAGAACCTCAGCATCGTCCAGAACATGTTCCTCGGCCGGGAACGCCGCCGCGGCCTCGCGCTCGACGACGCCGGGATGGAGGAGCTGGCGACCACGACGCTGGCCGGGCTCTCGGTCCGCACGGTCACGTCCGTGCGCGCGCCGGTGGCGTCGTTGTCAGGCGGCCAGCGGCAGACCGTCGCCATTGCCCGCGCGGTCCTGTGGGACAGCCGGGTGATCGTCCTGGACGAGCCGGCGGCCGCGCTCGGCGTCGCGCAGACCCAGCAGGTGCTGGAGCTGGTCCGGCGGCTCGCCGACAAGGGCCTGGCCGTCGTGCTGATCTCGCACAACATGAACGACGTCTTCGCCGTCTCCGACCGCATCGCGGTGCTCTACCTCGGCCGCATGGTCGCCCAGGTCCGGACGGCCGACGTCACCCATGCCCAGGTGGTCGAGCTGATCACGACCGGGCGCAGCGGTGAGCTGGGGCTGGCGCGATGATGAGGGCAGGCCCGTCGCCGGAGGAGATCCGGCGGCACAATCTCGGCACGCTCTTGCGGTTCGTGCACCTGCGCGGGCCGTCCTCGCGCGCGACGCTGGCCGAGGCCATGGGGCTCAACCGCAGCACGATCATGGCGCTCACCGCCGATCTGACCGCGGCCGGGCTGGTCCGCGAGGAGCTGCCGCGCGGGCCCGGGCGCCGGGCCGGCCGCCCGTCGCTGGTGGTGCGGCCCGAGGGCACCCGCGTGTACGTGCTGGCGTTCGACCTCGGGGTGGACCGGCTCGCGGTCGCCCGGGTCGGCCTCGGCGGCACGATCCTCGACCGCCGCGAGGCGACGCGGACCCGCGGCGAGTTCGACCTCAACGAGACGATCGGCGCACTGGCCGGGGCCGCCCGCGCGCTGACGCGCAAGGCCGGCCGCGACTCGGTCTGCGTCGGCGCGGCAATGGCCTTTCCGGGCACGGTGCGGCGCTCCGACGACGTCATCAGGTTCGCGCCCAACCTGGAGGTGGGCGATGTGTCGCTGGGCGACGCGCTGTCGCGGCGGCTCGGGCTCGGATTGCCGGTCGCGGTCAGCAACGACGCCAACCTGGGTGCGCTGGCCGAGCACGTACGCGGCGTCGGCATCGGCTACGACGACCTGATCTACCTGCACGGCGACGTGGGCTTCGGCGGCGGGATCATCGTCGGCGGGCGCCTGCTCGGCGGCCAGGACGGCTACGGCGGCGAGATCGGCCACATGGTGGTCAACCCCGGCGGGCGGCTGTGCGGCTGCGGCGCGCGCGGCTGCCTGGAGGCCGAGGTGGGGGAGCGGACCCTGCTCGCGCACGCGGGCCGTGCCGAGTCGTCCGACCTGCTCGGCCGTGACGCGATCCGCGCGGTGGTCGACGCCGCCGACCGCGGGGACGTCCAGGCGCGCGACGCGCTGCACAGGGTGGGCGACTGGCTGGGCCGGGGCGTCGCCAACCTGGTCAACATCTTCAACCCGGGAATGATCGTCTTCGGGGGCACCCTGCGCGACATCTACCTCGGCTCGGCGGCCCAGGTGCGCAGCGCGCTCGCGACCAACGCGCTGAGCGCCCCACGGGAGAACGTGAAGCTGCGCACCGCCGAGCTGGGCGACGACGCCACGCTCGTCGGGGCAGCCGAGTTCGCCTTCGCGGATGTCCTCGCGGACCCCGTGGAGGTGCTCGCGCGCCTGCGTTCCCCCGAAGAAAGCCCCGTCTAGGCGGGCCGTTCCGTCCGTTCAGCCGTCGAAACGCCTAGCCGTCGAAATGCCTAGCCGTCGAAGCGGCCGTAGCCGCCCTTGTAGAACAGCAGCGGGTCGCCGTCGTGGTGCTTGTCGAGGTGGTGCACCCGGGCCACGACGATCACATGGTCGCCGGCGACGTATTCGCTCTCGACCGCGCACTCGATCCAGGCCAGCGCGCCCTCGATGACCGGGCTGCCGTTCGGCGACTCGGTCCAGTCGATGTTGGCGAACTTGTCGCCGCCCTTGATCGCGAGTTGCTTGCAGACCTCCATCTGCGGCTCGCTCAGGATGTTGATGCACAGCCGGTCGGCGCCACGCAGCAGCGGCCAGGTCGTGCTGGTGTGCGCCACGCAGAAGGCCACCAGGGGCGGGTCCAGCGAGACCGAGGTGAACGAGTTGGCGGCCAGCCCGGTGGGGCGGCCGGATTGGGTGTCGATCGCCGTGATGGCGACCACCCCGGTGGCGAAGCGGCCCAGGACCGACCGGAACCGGGCTCCGTCGATGTCGGTCACCGGGGCTCCGGTGGAGCCGTTGGGGGATCCCTGCATGCGGCCTTCCACTCCCTGGCCCGAGGGGCGATGGGCGGAATCACGCATGAAGGCGGCGGCTGCGGTCGCTCCGTCGGCCATGTGATCCAACCCTTCTCTTAGCCAAGCGCTTGCTTGGACGATAGGGCGGCGCGGTTCCGGGTGTCAAGCCGAACCGGGCCTCCCGTCGTCCACAGCCATTCAAAGGCACAGGTCGCCTCGTTGATTCCGATCTAGGCAGAAATCGGTCCAAAGTCCCGCCTGACCTAGGTCCCTGGACCGATCTGGGCGCCGTTGAGTAGAGTCGGGTCCATGACACGGCCAAGCGCTTGCTCGGCTAAGGGAGGGCGTGTGGGGAGCTTTCGCGACCGGACGGCGATCGCCGGAGTCGGCTACACCCCGTTCAGCAAGGACTCCGGGGTCTCCACGCTGACGCTGGCGGTCGACGCGATCCTCGCGGCGCTGGAGGACGCCGGCCTTTCCGTGGACGACGTGGACGCGCTCGCCACGCACCGGGTGGGCGACTCGACGCCGCCGTGGGTGGTGGCGCCCGCGCTCGGCGTGCCGGAGGTGTCCTGGTACCTCGACCAGTTCGGCGGCGGCAGCGTCTCGCACTCGGTGATCGGGCAGGCGGCCATGGCGGTCGCGGCCGGGGTCGCCGAGACCGTGGTCTGCTACCGGGCCATCAACGCGCGTTCGGAGTTCCGGATGGGCGGTACGGGACGGGCCCCGGCACCGATCTTCGACATGCAGTACCAGGCGCCGTACGGGTACTTCGCACCGCCGCAGCAGTTCGCGATGTACGCGCGGGCGCACATGAACGCCTACGGCACCACGCACGAGCAGTTCGGCCAGATCGCGGTCCAGCAACGGGCCAACGCGGTGAAGAACGCGCGGGCGCTCAAGCGTGACCCGATCACGCTCGACGACTACCTCGCCTCCCGCTGGATCGCCGAGCCGCTGCGGCTGCTCGACTGCTCCCTGGAGACCGACGGCGCCTGCGCTGTCATCGTCACCTCGCGCGAACGCGCCCGCGACCTCAGGCGCACGCCTGTGCTCGTCTCAGGCGCGGTGTGGGGCGGAGGCGACTCCTTCTTCTCCGGGGCGGGGAGCGCGGCGTACGGGACGGACTTCACCGTGACCGAGGCCGCGCGCATGGCACCGCGCCTCTACGCCATGGCGGGCGTCGGGCCCGGCGACATCGACGTGGCGGAGCTCTACGACTGCTTCACCTACTCCGTCCTCGTGCAGCTTGAGGATTACGGCTTCTGCGAGAAGGGCGAGGGCGGCCCGTTCGTGGAGTCCGGCGCCACCGCGCTGGACGGCGCGCTGCCCGTCAACACCCACGGCGGCTTCCTGTCCGAGGGATACGTGCACGGCATCAACCACATCGCCGAGGCGGTCGCACAGCTGCGTGGCAACGCCGGTGACCGCCAGGTGGACGGCGCAGAGGTGGCCCTGTCGACCGCCCAGCCCGGATACGTCCTCGCCGGCACCTCGGCGCTGATCCTCAGGAGCGACCCATGAGCATTGCCCAGCGTCCGCGACCGGAGGTTGACCGGGACTCCGCGCCGTGGTGGGCGGCGGTGCGGCGCCACGCGCTGATCGTGCAGCGCTGCGAGGACTGCGGGACGCTGCGTTTCCCGGCCCGCGCGATCTGCAACCGCTGCCGGTGCCGCTCGTACGAGTGGGTGCCGGTCCAAGGCACGGCCAAGGTCTACAGCTGGATCGTCAACCACCAGGTCTTCATGCGGCCGATGGCCGACGAGGTGCCGTTCCCGGTGGTGCTCGTCCGATTGGACGAGGGCGACGACCTGCTGATGTACGGCAACCTCGTGGACGGCGACGCCGAGGACCTCCGGCCAGGCCTCCCCGTCGAGGCGGTCTTCGTGGACGTGGACGACGAGACGACCCTCATTCAATGGCGGCCGTGCTGAGTCGCCGTGCTGAGTCTCAGCGCTCCCCGGTGGCGCGGGCGTGCAGGGCGAGCTTGTCTATCTTGCCGTTGACGTTCACCGGGAGGGCGTCCACGAGGATCACCTTGCGGGGGACCTTGTAGTTGGACATGTTGTCCTTCGCCCACGCGGTGACGGCGTCGGGTGAGACCTCCGGGCCCGGTTGGGGTACGACGTAGGCCCAGCCGACCTCGCCCATCCGTTCGTCGGGCACGCCGATGACGGCGACCTGGGCGACGCCCGGGCAGCGCAGCAGGAGCCCCTCGATCTCAGCCGGGTAGGCGTTGAAGCCGGAGACGATGAACATCTCCTTCTTCCGGTCGACGATGGAGACGTTGCCGTCGTCGTCCAGCGTGCCGATGTCGCCCGTGCGCAGCCAGCCCTCGGCGTCGACCGCCTCGGCCGTCCGCTCCGGGTCCTGCCAGTAACCGCGCATGACGCCGTACCCGCCGACGAGGATCTCGCCCGCCTCGCCCGCCGGCAGGTCCTTGCCCTCGTCGTCCACGATCCGCACGCTCACGCCGGGCACGGCACGGCCCGTGGAACAGGCGATCACCTCGACCGGGTCCTCGGGCCGGGTCATCGAGACGACGGTGCCCTCCATGAGGCCGTACGCATTGATCATCCGCTCGATGCCGACCCGGTCGACCAGGCGCCGGATCAGCTCGGGCGGCACGGCGGCGGCGCCACAGATGAGCACGCGCAAAGACGACACATCCCGGCCATCCAGCTCATCCAGGATCTTGAAGAACATCGGGGGCGCCCCGGCGAGGATGCTGATCCGGTTGCGTTCGATGAGGTCCATCAGCTCGCCCGGCTGGAACAGCGCGATCGGCATCATCGTGGCGCGGCGCAGCACGCACGCCAGCAGCCCGGCGTTGATCCCGAACCCG
Source organism: Actinomadura sp. 6N118 (assembly GCF_044326415.1). Lineage (NCBI taxonomy): Bacteria > Bacillati > Actinomycetota > Actinomycetes > Streptosporangiales > Thermomonosporaceae > Actinomadura > Actinomadura sp. 6N118. The sequence continues at coordinate 10,670 of NZ_JBIRAZ010000052.1, forward strand.
TGCGAGAACGGCGCGATGATCGGGTAGTGGTCCCCCTCCCGCAGGGTGACGAGCTCCGCCCAGTCCCAGTAGCCGCGCAGCAACTGGACGTGGTGGAGCATCACCCCCTTGGGCGTGCCGGTCGTGCCCGACGTCGCCATGATCTCGGCGAGGTCGTCAGGGCCGACCGAGAGGGCCCGTTCCTCGGCCGCTTCGGGAGAGATCGCCTCTCCGCCGGTGAGGAGGTCCTGCCACGAGCCAACGCCCGTCCGCCCGGCGAACGACCCGTTTCCCAGCACGACGACATGCTTGAGGTCGGGAAGCCCACCGAACGGACGGTCGCCTTCGGGGGAGCCGCAGGTGTCCGCGAGCATGCCGAGGTACGAGGTGTCCATGAAGCCCTCGGCCACCAGCAGCACCGTGGCGCCGACCTTGCGCAGCAGGTCGGCGGCCTCGATGCCCTTGAAACGTGTGGACAGGGGCGTGATGATCGCGCCCGCGTCCCAGCTCCCGTACGCGGACACCACCCAGTCGGGCGTGTTGGGCGCCCAGACCGCGACCCGGTCGCCCGGGGTGACACCGAGGGCCAGCAGGCCGCGCGCGACCTCGCCCGCCGCGTGCGCCAGCCCGGCCAGTGTGAGCCGGGTGTCGCCCGCGACGACGACCTCGGCGTCTCCGTGGTTCGCCGCCTGGTCCCGCAACATCCGCGGGATCGTCCCCCAGCCGGGTACCGGCTGCAGATCCATCACGCCCTCCCGGGGTCGCTAAGCCGGTTTTTCTAGGCGCAGTGTGCGCGGTCGCGGCCGAGGTGGTGACCGCGCTCGTCGGTCACGGTGCCGGGGCGCCGTTCCTCGGAGACGTCGGGTTCGATGACGACCTCGATGGAGATCGGCGTGATCGCGTAGAGGGCCTGGACGATCCGCGACTTCCACATGGGGTTCTTGATCAGGGAGTCCCGGCCGAACGTGATGTGCAGCGCGGCGGCGTCCAGGGTGCCCTCGCGCGTGATCCGCAGATCCCAGTGGGTGACGCCGTCGATGCGGGTGAGCGCCGCGGCCACCTTGGGGATCGACAACCAGCGGCCACGGACCAGGACGTGCTCGCCGACGGTGTGGGTGGGCGCGGGCACGCCCTCCTCGCCGCCCGCGAGCCGTACGGCCTGACCGGTGCGCAGGGTCGCGTCGCCGAGGGTGGAGTGCCAGTCGGGCGTGACGACGAGCTCTGCCGGCCCTTCGGCGTACGGGGCGTCCAGCGAAGCGTCCTTGTCCAAGGGCGCGAGGCCGAGGAGCCCCTCGCGAACCGGGGTGTACGCGGCGTCAGCGGCAGTGCGCTGCGCGATCGGGACACCGAAGAACGGGTCGGCGTAGAGCTCCCGCACCGACGCCTCGAACTCGGAGGCGAGCTGCGCGTAGGTGTTGGGGGAGGGGATCTCGCCGACGAGCAGGATGTGCCGCAGTTCCAGGTCGAGCGGGTCGAGCAGGAACTCCAGGTGCAGCCGGGCCAGGAAGTCCATCGCCCCGGTCGGGGTGATGATGAGCGTGGTGGCGCGTACCTTCTCCAGGGCGGTGTGCAGGCGCATCCGCCCGCGCGCCCCGACCGACGCGGCGGCCTGGGCGACCTCGGCCGCGGCCTCGGTGATCAGCGATCCGGCGGGCTCGCCGTCGTTGTTCAGCGCGACGACGACGCGGTCGGACTCGCCGATGCCCGCCGCGCGCAAGGTCGCGGCGGCCAGTTCGAGCGCGGCCGTGCGGTCGGCGGCGGCGAGCGGGGCGACCAGGTCGCCCTCGGGGGAGACGTGCAGGAGGCCCGCGGCGGCGCGGCCGGCCGGGAAGGTATCCCGGGTGATCCACGACGTCACTTCATGACCTCCTGCATGAAGAGCTTCATCGAGTTGCAGACGTGCTCGTGGGCGAGCCCGCCGACCTGGGCCTGGAGGATGAGGTCGGTCGCGCCCGCGGCCTGGATGCGTTCGACGGCCTTGCGCGAGCCCTCAACGTCGTCGATCACGACCATGTGCTGGTCCCGCAGGACCTGCATGGCCTCCTCGGGCGGCATGCCGACGGCCTGCTGGCCGAGGACGCGGTGGGTGGCGTGCCGGGCGTCGGTGTAGTCCGGCGGCGCGACCAGGTTGATCTGGCGGCGCAGGTACCAGAGGACCGCGTCGGCGGCGGTGTCCACGGCCTCCTGCTGGGTCGGCGCCACGTACCAGGGGATCATCATCGCGATCCGCCGGGACTCGGGGTCGAAGCCGTTGTCGGCGAGGCACTGTTTGTACTTGGCGATGTCCTCGGCGACGTCGTCGAGCCCCTTGAGCATCGTCATGCCGAGCAGGTTGTAGCCCTGCTTGGCCGCCGCCAGATAACCCTCGACCGAGGTGGAGGCGACCCAGACCGGCGGGTGCGGCTCCTGGACCGGGCGGGGGTAGACCGCGACGTTGGGGATCTCGAAATGGTCGCTGGAACGGGTGATCGGCTCGCCGTCGGCGTTCCAGATCGCGAGGACCGCCTCCAGCGACTCCTCCCACAGCCGGCGCGACTGCTCGAAGGGCTTCTGGAAGGCCTGGTACTCCAGCGGGGAGGCGCCGCGCCCGGTGCCGAACTCGACCCGGCCATTGCTGATCACGTCCAGCGTGGCGACCCGTTCGGCGGTCCGGATCGGGGACTGGAACGGCAGCAGCACCACGCCGAGGCCGAGGTGGATCCGCTCGGTCCGCTGGGAGATGCCCGCCAGCACCAGGTCCGGTGCGGAGGAGTGCGAGAAGCCCCGGGTGAAGTGGTGTTCCACGAACCACGCGGTGTCGAAACCGAGCTCGTCGGCCAGGACGACCTGGTCCATGACGTTCTCGAAAGCCCGCCTCTCCACGTCGCGGGACCGCCCGCGCACCTCGAGTTCGTAGCCAAGGCTGACCCGTAGGGACGTCATCGCGCCTCCGGTTAATGATGGTGCTCTGCTGCCGTGATTGTGACCAAGCGCTCGCTTGGGAGATTAGCAGCAGGGGACCACGGCAACAAGTCACCGACCGGGGTGAGGGGTGCTGCCGTAAGGAGCGCTGTCAGGTGAAGGGCGCTGTCAGGGGTTGCGCGGCTGGGGCCCGGGAGCGGGCGACACGGTGTAGGGCGTGGTGAACGCGACGGACGTGAGGCCCGTCAGCGTGGCGCGTCCGGTCGCTGCGAGCCGCCGCCTGGTGCGCTCGGACACACGCGGCCCCTCCTGCAAGGCCGCCCAGGCCAGCCAGCCGACCGTCACCACGGCCCAGTACGAGAAGAGCCGGTAGAGCCCGACCGCGGCACCTGCCGGGGCCAGCGTCGCACCCAACGCGACCAGCGACGCGGCCATGCTGCTCTCGATCGCGCCGATGCCACCCGGGAGCAGCGGCAGCAGGCTGCCCGCCGCCTGCGCGGCGAAGTAGGCCAGCGTCACGGCGTGCGGGGGGACGTCGATGCCGACGGCACGGGACGCCGCGATCAGAGCCAGGATGTCGAACGCCCAGTTGAGCGTCGCCAGCATGACCAGTGCCGCCCAGTCCCGGAGTGAGGGGCGCAGGGCGTCCCGGCCTTCCCGCAGCCGGTCGGCGTACGGCGCGACCCGGCGATGAGCCAGGATCGCTCCGCCGATCCGGCCGAGCGGCCCGGCGAGACGGGCGCGCGATGAGGGCCGGCTGAGCGCCGTCACGAGCGCGAGGGCCAGCACGGCGGGAATGGACAGCGCCATCAGCGCCGGGCCGCGGGCGTGCGGATCGGCGAGCAGAGCGAGCAGTCCGATGGCGGTGTAGGCGCCGGTGGTGATGATCCCGCCGACCAGGATGACCGCCGTTGAGAGCTGCGGGGAGGCGCCGGTGCGCCGGAACTGGCGGAACGTGTAGACGACACTCACCGCGGGTCCGCCCGGGAGGGTCGTCGACAGGGCGTTGCCCGCGTACGTCACGGCGAACGCGCGACGCAGCGACATGCGTACCCCGCCGATCCTCAGCAGGCGGCGTTGCAGCCTCGCGAAGGCCGCCATGGAGCCCGCCGAGGCGACCACGACGAGCACCAGCCAGGCGGGGTCGGCCCGGCGGGCCGCAGTCCACATGGCGCCGAGGTCGGGGAGTTGGCCGCGCAGTGCGACGAGAAATCCGATGGCGAGCGAGAGCATCGCGAGCTGGAGGACGAGGCCACGATGACGCTTGAACCACGAGCGTGCGGCAGGAATCCGAAGGGGCACGTCGGTCTCAGCCATGTCCCGGTCACCTCGCAAGCTCGCTCGCTCAGGGCAACCCCCGTTAGAACAAAGGCATTCCCTCCCAGAGGGATCAGAATCGAAAAGTGATCCCCGTCACTCCGATCGGTCGTCCTCCTCGTGGAGGGCCGCCTCCTCCGCCGGCTCCCCGGGCCGCGGGAACGGATCCGACCCGCGCCGGGACGTATCCCGCTCGTAGTCCCTGAGGCCGATCGAGCCCTCGTCCTCGGTGACCGTGGGCGGCGGGCTCTCCACGTACTCCTCGGCCAATGCGATGTCGTCGACCTGCTCGTCATCGCCCATATCGTCGATGTTGTCTTCCGGATCGCGTTCGGGCATGTAGTCGGACATGGCCCCCTCCATGCTCATCTCTTGCATGCTCATCTCTTGCTCCTGGAAGGGGCCCTTCCCGAAGAGGTACCGGTCACACCGGATGGTTACGATCCGGGGCATGACCGTTGACGCTGTGATCTTCGACTGGGGCGGCACGCTGACCCCGTGGCACGATGTCGAGCTCCCCGACATCTGGCGCCGGATCTGCGCCGCGCATCTGGACGCCGACCAGGTCGAACGCGCCGCCACCGCGCTCGTCGACGCCGAGCTGGAGCTCTGGCGGCGCGGCAAGGAGGAGCATCGCAGCGCGACCATCGACGAGCTCTATGCGCTGGCGGGAGTGGAGGCCACGGAGGCGATCCTCGCCACCCATTACGAGACGTGGACGCCGCACACCTGGATCGACCCGGCCGCCCCGTCGCTCCTGCGCGAGCTCCGGCGACGGGGCATCAAGGTGGGCGTCCTGTCCAACACGATGTGGTCACGCGAATGGCATGAGCGCATCTTCGAACGCGACGGAGTGCTCGGCCTCCTTGACGGCGCGGTCTACTCCAGCGAGATCCCCTGGACCAAGCCGCACGCCAAGGCGTTCCAGGCCGCCATGGACGCCGTCGGCGCCACCGACCCGTCCCGGTGCGTCTTCGTCGGCGACCGCCCCTACGACGACATCCACGGCGCCAAGTCCACCGGCATGCGCGCCGTCCTGATTCCGAACAGCACCGTCCCCGCCTGGGACGGCGCGGTCCCCGACGCCACGATCGCCGAACTCGCCGATCTCCTCACGCACATCGACGCCTGGGCCCGCTGAACGGCTCAGCGTGCGGGGGCCTGCACTTTGCCGATGCCGAGGGTGTTGCTCGCGGGCAGCAGGCCTGTTTCCAGGTTGGCGATGAGGATCGGCAGGGTGAGCTCGGCGAGGCGATCGGCCTTCTCCTTGCCGAGGGCCTCCCACGGGGCGATGGCCAGGTCGTCGGTGCGGCGTTCGACGGAGTCGCGCAGCTCGCGGCCCTTGTCGGTGGCCTGGCCGCCGGCGTCGACCAGGCCGCGCGAGGCGAGCCGGTCTTGGGCGGCCTGCCATTCCTCCCCGGTCCAGCCGCGGCTGGTGAACGTCTCGACGGGGGCCGCCCCGATCGCGGCGAACGAGACAAGGGCCTCGGCGGGGTCGAGACCGGCGGTCAGCAGAGCCGCGACATGGCCGTCACCGCGGTGCTCGCGGAGGATGTTGATGGCGTGCCAGAGGACGAGATGCGGCTCGTCCGGCCAGGTCAGATCGGCATTGGCGGCGGCGATCGGGCGGCCCGCTGTGTTCGCCGCCTCGGCCGCCGCGCGCGCCAGCCCGGCCGCCTCAGCGACCTCCGGACCGTCGATCTTGATGCCCGGCAGGACGCGGTACATGCGGTCCACGGCGCGCAGCCGGGCGGCCAGGATCCGGTCAGGCGGGGCGATCGCCCAAGCGGCGGGGATGTGCTCGGCGACCATGCGGGGGTTGAAGCTGTAGAACGCGGCGGCGACCTGCTCGGGGCCGGCGGCGCCAAGAGGGGCCGAACGCCACGCGAAGTAACTCGGCCACCGCACGTCGATGTCGAAACCGAGTGCCTTGGCCTCGTCGAACACCTCCGGCGCGTACCAGAACAGCGCGTGCACCGGCTCAAGCTGGTGCCACATGTGCCGTGCGAAACCGGGGTCCTGGGACATGGTTCACTCCTTAATCAGCCGCCGGGCTGGGGCTTGGGTGAGAGGGCCGAGGCGGGAAGGCCTGGGAATGCGGCGTGGTGCATCGGCACACCGGCGGTCGTCCGCCACCGGACCGCGCGGGTCATCGCCTCTTGCGCGGCGCGGGCGGCCTGGTCGCGGAGCTGGGCGTCCTGGGCTCCGGCGAGGCCCACATAGGCGACGGTGAGATCGTCTTCGAGCTTGGCCGCGAGTTGGGCGGCGTTGCGGGGAGAGGTCACCCGTATCGGCAGCTTGTACGCGGCCTCGGCCGCCACTGGCTTGGCCTGGCGGGCGGTGAGGAGCGCCATCAGGACGTCGCGTTGATCGCGGTGGGCGTTCCAGTACGTCCGTGCGGCCTCGTACGCGCCGTCGGTGAGCCGTGACCCCAAGACTCCGTAGCCGTAGACGGCCGCGTGCTCGGTGGCCAAGGCCGACTGCAGCGCCTCCAGAGTGAAGCCGCGTGCAGGAGGCAGGGTGGCCGTAGGCGGGGCTGCCGTCTTCTTGGCGACGCTGGACGTACCGGAATGTCCTGCGGAACAGGCGCCGAGGGAGGCCAGCAACTGGGCCAGCCCAGGGGCCGACTTGCCCGCGTCCGCCGCGTACTTGGCTGCGGTCTGGACCTCGGCGGTGCGCAGGCCTGCCAGGACCGTGGCCGGGCTGCCGGACACCTGCTGGGGACTGGGCGCGGGCGTCATGGCGGAACCAGTCATGGCGGAACCAGTCGTGGCGGAACCGGTCACGGCGGGATCGTCTGCCTGCCTGCCGGACCCCGGCACATAATGCCGCCGCAGCACCGCCAGGTGATCGCGATGATGGGCGACGGCCAGGTCGATATGCCTGGCCAGGGAGGCGTGGGCGCCGCGGGCGGCCTCATACCGCGCGATCAGGTCCTGCTCGGCCCTGATGGCACCGGTCAGCACGGCGACGTCCGGGCCCGGCGGGCCTGCACGAGCCGGGCCGTCGCCGGAGCAGCCGCACAGCGCCGGCAGGGCGATCAGGGCTGTCCCGCCCAGGACGGCCCGTCGTGACGGCCCGGTGCCTGCAGGCAAGGGTGTCTCCTCACCGAGGGTCGCGGGGTCAGTGATCGCCCCCAGAACGTGGTGATGGCGGCCCGCGGCGAGTCTTCCGCCCATCAGGCCAGCTCAAGCATTCCATACCCGGCGCGCCGGTGAGCTGTCCGAAAGACCTCTGAGGTGTCCGGCTGTCGATAGTCTTGAGGAGACAACGGATACGCGACGGTTTCAGAACTACATGAGGAGGTCCCATGAGCGTCGAGTCAGGCGGTGGCAGCGCTCAGCGGAGCTCCGACGGCCGGCCGTCCCGCGATCAGGCCGCCAGCGCGATCCTCGCGCTGCTGGAGCCCGCGGTGGCCGAGGCGGGCTTCGATCTGGAAGAGGTCGACGTACGGCCCGCCGGACGGCGGCGCCTGGTCAAGATCGTCGTGGACGCCGACGGCGGCGTGAGCCTCGACGACGTCGCCACGCTCAGCCAGACGGCCTCCGAGCTCCTTGACGGTTCCGACGTCATGGGCACGTCGCCGTACGTGCTCGAGGTGACGTCGCCCGGCGTCGACCGGCCGCTCACTGAGCCGCGGCACTGGCGCCGGGCCGTCGGCCGGCTGGTCGTCGCACCGCTCACCGCGGGCGGCCAGATCGAGGGCCGCGTGGCGGAGGCCGACGAGACGGCGGTCGTCCTGGACGTCGTCGCCAAGGGCAAGGGCTCAGGTAAGGGCCAAGGCTCAGGCCAGGGCAAGGGCAAAGGCTCGGGCGGCCCCAAGGGCCCGAAGACGACCAGACGCCGGTTCGGCCTCGACGAGCTGGGACGCGGCCGGGTGCAGGTGGAGTTCCGCCGCCACGGCGACGCGGCCGACGCAAGTGACCTGGATGATTCCGGGGCACCTGCCGACGAGGCCGACGAAAAGCGTTCTCCGGCTGAGCCGGACTAGAGGGGGGAACCTCGTGGACATCGACATGACCGCCCTGCGCAGCCTCGAAAGCGAGAAGGACATCTCGCTCGAGGTCGCCGTCAAGGCGATCGAAGACGCGCTGCTGATCGCCTACCACCGGACGGAGGGGGCGGCTACCAAGGCGAGGGTCGAGCTGGACCGCAAGACCGGCCACGTGACCGTGTGGGCGACCGAGGCCGACGACGAGGGAGCCGCGGTCCGGGAATACGACGACACCCCCGAGGGTTTCAGCCGTATAGCGGCGACCACGGCCAAGCAGGTGATCCTGCAGAAGCTGCGGGACGCCGAAGACGAGCTCACGTTCGGTGAGTATGCCGGGCGGGAAGGCGACATCGTTTCGGGGATCATCCAGCAGGGCAAGGATCCGCGGAACGTGCTGGTCGACCTCGGCAAGATCGAGGCGATCCTGCCGCCGCAGGAGCAGGTCCCGGGCGAGTCCTACGAGCACGGCGAGCGGCTCCGGGCGTACGTGGTGCAGGTCCGCAAGGGCCACCGCGGCCCTTCGGTGCAGCTCTCCCGGACCCATCCCAACCTCGTGCGCAAGCTGTTCGCGCTGGAGGTCCCGGAGATCGCCGACGGCACCGTGGAGATCGCGGCCATCGCGCGCGAGGCCGGGCACCGCACCAAGATCGCGGTCCGGTCCCGCAAGCAGGGCGTGAACGCCAAGGGCGCCTGCATCGGCCCGCTGGGCAGCCGCGTCCGCAACGTGATGCACGAGCTGCACGGCGAGAAGATCGACATCGTGGACTGGTCGGACGAACCGGCCGAGTTCGTCGGGAACGCGCTGTCCCCGGCCCGCGTCACCAGTGTCGAGGTCGTCGACGCCGACGCCCGGGTGGCCCGCGTGATCGTGCCGGACTACCAGCTCTCGCTGGCGATCGGCAAGGAAGGGCAGAACGCCCGCCTGGCCGCCCGCCTGACCGGCTGGCGCATTGACATCCGGTCCGATACCGAGCAGCCGGCCGCGGAATCGGCGGCCGAATCGACCGCCGAATCGACGGCCGAGCCTTCCGCCTCGAAGGTTGCGGAGTCCGGCGAAACAGGATCAACTACATCAGGAGATCATGCGACAGGACCTGCCGACGCCTCGGCGCGGTAGACTCATGTCATGTGGCCGGGCGGTCCCGCAACGCATGTGTGTGGGCTGCCGGGTTAGCACGGCCAAGTCCGACTTGCTGCGGCTCGTGGTGGTCGAGGGCGTCATCGTCCCCGATCCTCCCGGGCGGCAGCCGGGCCGAGGTGCCTATGTGCACCCCGACCCGGGGTGTCTGGAGCTCGCAGAGCGTCGTCGGGTGTTCCCCCGGGCCTTCCGCCTGGCGGGGCCGCTCGACACGAGTGTGCTTCGAGACCGGCTTGCGGCACTCGCCGCGCAGCAGCAGGATGGCTGAAGGGTAAGCGACGTCTAGTCGCCGAAAGGTAAGCGACGTCTAGTCGGAGAGCAGGTCGAGATTGCTATGAGCGCTCGATGAGCACGCCGCGATGAGTACGGCAAGTTAGCGACGGTCCGGAGGCCCCACCCCCGGATCGAGTTAGGGAGTGCAGTGGCCAAGGTCCGGGTATACGAACTCGCCAAAGAGTTCGGTGTTGAGAGCAAGGTCGTCATGGCCAAGCTCCAAGAGATGGGCGAGTTCGTACGATCGGCGTCCTCGACGATAGAGGCGCCAGTCGTTCGCAGGCTCACCGAAGCTTTCCAGAATTCAGGGTCCGCCAAGCCGGCGGACAAGAGGGGCGCGTCGAAGAAGCCTTCGGCTCCGCGTCCCGCCGCCCCCAGGCCGGCCCCCGCGAGCAGCGGTGGCCCTGGTCCGGCGGCGGCCCCCAAGCCGGCGGCTCCGCGCCCGCCCGCGCCCAAGCCGGGCCCGGCGGCGCCTGCGGTTCCTCCGAGCCCGGCATCGAGCCCGGCGTCGAGCCCGGCGCCGCCCTCGACGGGTGGTCCCAGGCCTGGCCCGCGCCCCGCGCCGGGTCCCGTTCCGCCTGTGCCGAGCACACCGGTCCAGCCGCCTGCCGCGGCCAAGGGTCCGAGTGCCCCGCCTGCCCCGCCTGCCCGTGACACGGGCCAGCGCCAGGGCGGTCAGGGTGGCCAAGGTGGCCAAGGTGGTCCCGGTGCCCGCGGTCCCAAGCCGGGTCCGCGTCCCGGCCCCCGTCAGTCCGGCGGTGGCGGCGGTGGACGTCCCGGCGCTCCGCGTCCGGGCAACAACCCGTTCAGCTCGACCAACACCGGCATGGGCCAGTCGCCCAAGCCGGGTCCCCGTCCGGGCCCGCGTCCGGACGGCGAGCGCCCGCAGCGTGACGACCGTCCGCCGCGCGACGACCGCCCCCGTGGCGACCGTCCCGGTGGCCCGCGTCCCGCGGCGCCCGGCGGCCGTGGTCCCGGTGGCCCGGGTGGCCCCGGCGGGCCGCGTCCCGGTGGCGGCGGCCCTGGTGGGCCCCGTCCGGGCGGGCCGCGTCCGAGCCCGATGAGCATGCCGTCCTCGCGTCCCTCGGGCAGCCCTGGTGGCGGTCCCGGTGGTGGCCGTGGCGGTCCCGGCGGCGGCCGTGGTGGCCCTGGTGGCGGCGGTGGCCGTCCCGGTGGCGGCGGCGGTGGCGGCCGTGGCGGTCCCGGTGGACGTCCCGGTGGCGGTGGCGGCGGCTTCGGCGGCCCGCGCACCGGCACGGGTGGCGGTCCCGGTGGTCGTCCCGGTGGTGGCGGCGGCTTCGGCCCCCGTCCGGGCGGTGGCGGCCGTGGTCGCGGCGGCACGCAGGGTGCCTTCGGGCGTCCGGGCGGCCGGCCGACCCGTGGTCGCAAGTCCAAGCGGGCGCGTCGTCAAGAGTTCGAGAACATGCAGGCTCCCGCTGCCGGTGGCGTCTCCGCGCCGCGCGGCAACGGCAAGGTCATCCGGCTGCCGCAGGGTGCCACCCTCACCGACTTCGCCGAGAAGATCGGCGCCAACCCGGCGTCGCTCGTGGCGATCATGATGCACCTCGGCGAGATGGTCACCGCGACGCAGTCGGTCACCGAGGACACCCTCAAGCTGCTCGGCGTCGAGCTCGACTTCGACGTGCAGGTCGTCAGTCCCGAGGACGAGGACCGCGCGCTGCTCGAGTCGTTCGACATCGAGTACGGCGAGGACGAGGGCGGCGAGGAGCACCTCCAGGTGCGTCCGCCGGTCGTGACCGTCATGGGTCACGTCGACCACGGTAAGACCCGCCTGCTGGACGCGATCCGCAACGCCAACGTCGTGGCCGGCGAGGCCGGCGGCATCACCCAGCACATCGGTGCCTACCAGGTGCAGACCGAGGTCGACGGCCAGGACCGCAAGATCACCTTCATCGACACCCCGGGTCACGAGGCGTTCACCGCCATGCGTGCCCGCGGTGCCGACACCACCGACCTGGTGGTGCTGGTGGTCGCGGCCGACGACGGCGTCAAGCCGCAGACGACCGAGGCGATCGACCACGCCACGGCGGCCGGAGTGCCGATCGTGGTCGCGGTCAACAAGATCGACAAGGAGGGCGCCGACCCCAACCGGGTGCGCGCCCAGCTCACCGAGTACGGCCTGGTGGCCGAGGAGTTCGGTGGCGCGACGCAGTTCGTCGACGTGTCCGCCCGCGAGGGCGTCAACATCGAGGGGCTGCTGGAGGCGGTCGTGCTGACCGCCGACGCCGAGCTTGACCTCAAGGCCAACCCCGACATGCCCGCCCAGGGCTCGGCCATCGAGGCCCACCTGGACAAGGGCCGGGGTGCCGTGGCGACCGTGCTGGTCCAGCGCGGCACGCTGCGGGTCGGCGACTCGATCGTCTGTGGTGTGGCTCACGGCCGCGTCCGGGCGATGCTGGATGAGAACGGCAACAACGTCGAAGTGGCGCTGCCGTCCCGTCCGGTCGAGGTGCTCGGTCTGACCGCGGTGCCCGGCGCCGGCGACAACTTCCTGGTGGTCGACGACGACCGGGTGGCCCGCCAGATCGCCGACAAGCGGACCGCGCGCAAGCGCAACGCCGAGCTGCTGCGCAGCCGCAAGAGCAGCTCCCTCGAGGAGCTGTTCAAGGACCTGGAGCGTGGCGCGCGGGACGAGCTGCTGCTCATCCTCAAGGGCGACGTGTCCGGTTCGGTCGAGGCGCTGGAGGACTCGCTGCTCAAGATCGATGTGGGCGACGAGGTCAGCCTGCGCGTCATCCGCCGCGGTGTCGGCGCGATCACGCAGGACGACGTCAACCTGTCGCTGGCGTCCGAGGGCGCGGTCATCCTCGGCTTCAACGTGCGTCCCGAGCGGAACGCGCAGGAGCTGGCCGACCGCGAGGGCGTCGACATCCGGTACTACTCGGTCATCTACCAGGCGATCGAGGAGATCGAGGCGGCCCTCAAGGGCATGCTCAAGCCGGAGTTCGAGGAGGCCCAGCTCGGTACCGCGGAGATCCGCGAGGTCTTCAAGGTGCCGCGGATCGGCAACATCGGTGGCTCCATGGTCACCTCGGGCCTGATCCAGCGCAATGCCAAGGCCCGCCTCGTCCGCGACGGCGTCGTGGTCTCCGACAACCTCACGGTGTCGTCGCTGCGCCGCTTCAAGGACGACGCCACCGAGGTCCGCGAGGGCTTCGAGTGCGGTATCGGTGTCGGCTACAACGACATCAAGATCGGCGACGTCATCGAGTGCTTCGAGATGCGGGAGAAGCCCCGCGACTAGTCGCACCTGATCCGTCGGGGGGGGGGGGGGGGGGGGGG
>NZ_JBIRAZ010000053.1:0-18179 GCF_044326415.1 Actinomadura sp. 6N118
CGAGCGACAGAAGGCCCCGACCGCACCTGCGGATCGGGGCCTTCTCGCTGTTCAGCGGAGGTCGCTGGCGGGGGCAGCTCGATGCCGCACCGGGACGAGCGGCTGCCTCTCCGAGCGCAGCGAGCGGGATGGCGGCCGCCGTCTTGGTGCGGCACGCTGCCCCGGCCGCCAGAGGCCGCGCTGAGGGGCGTGCGGGGGTTATGCCTGACATAGCCCATAACTTGCTCGGACATAGCGCCACCACGGCCGTCCGGAAAATCCGCCCTGCTGCTCAGCTACCGCTGTCGGCGTTCGCGATGTTTCGGCAGTGCGCGGCCGCCGGTCGGGCGGCCGGGCCGGGACCGGCCTCCAGGCCGCACGCCCGGCCCGGCCGCCCGACCGGCGGCCGCGCGCTTGATCGGTGAAAGCTCAATTCGGCAACGTGTCGGCGTCGCGTTTGGCGTACGGGAGCATGTGGCGATGGACGCAAGCGATGACCACGCAGTAGCGGTCTCTGAGGCCGTGTCGTTCATCGAGAAGGTGTGGCCGGTGGCCTCTCGACTGGAGACGGCGGGCAACGAGGCGTTGCGCCCAGTGGAGCGCTTGGACCTTGTGCAGGTGGCGTCGCGCCTCCACCTGCTCGCGGACGTGTTGGTCCGGGCCGCTGGCGGAGACAGCACGTTCTCCATCGAGGTCGCAGGCTTCGCCCTTGATGATGAGGCCCGGCAGGCCTACCCGCACGGTCTGTGGCCTGACGCTCGCGAGTGAGCCGGTCGGCTGCGGCGTCGAGCTCGTCGGGTGACATGACGTACGGCTTATTCGGCAACTCGTTCGTCCTCACGTTGTCAGCGCGTCGACGGCGGCGGCCAGGCGGTCCAAGGCGCGCTCGGCGGCCGCGGCTGCGTGCTGGAGTTCGGCGGGCAGCTCGCCGGTGGCGTTGGCGGTCTTGGCGAGCTGGTTGATGTTGACGCCCAGCCGCGCCACGAGGGTCTTGGCGCCGAGGAATTCCACCACCAGGGCGCGCCGCTCGGACGCGGTCATCTGGTGCCGGGCGATCCCGCCGGCGCCGTCCTGGGCACTGGCGGCGGGGTCGGCGGTGGCGGCCTCCACCATGAGCCGTTGCTTGGACACACGGGCCACGATCGCGCGTGCGGCGATCGCCTCGTACTCGGCATCGTTCACGCGCACGGTGATGACGTGACGGCGGCCGCCGGCGCCGCGCGGCAACCGGGCAGCGCCGCTCTCGCGACTGACCACCTTCCGGCCCCGCCGGTCGACTTGCGGGCTCGGCCGGGCCGGACGATCGGCGCGGTGTTCGGCAACGTTCTCGTCGGCGTTGTCGTCGGCGTGGTCGGGCACGCGCAACCCCTTCCCCAGCGGAGCGAACCGCCCTCGTGGGCGGGACCTGATCGAAGATCAGCCGTGATCAGTCTGACTGATCACCTATCTTGCTCCACGGGGTCCTGAGGGGCGCACGGCGGCGCGCTTGTCTACGTCTTCGTCTACGCGCACGTCAGCCCCCAACGCGTGCAGGCGCGAGGGGCCGTAGACGTAGACGTAGACAAACCGCGGCGGCCCCGAGGGGTGCGCGGCCGGGGCGAGATCCTATGGATTTCCATTTCTTGCTTCCGCGCCGATGTGACGTGACGTGACACCGGCGCGGGTGCGCGCCTGGCGGCCGCGCGCAGCTCGTCGCCGGCGGCGCGCTGGTGTCATGTCACGTCCGGCCGGACCGCGCATTGATCGACGGCCTAGGCCGGGATCAGCCGGGCAGGGACGGTCGACCACGACCGCGCGCCTGGCGCGCGACGCGAGGGCGCCCTTGTGCAGATGCGCGCTCCCCAGCGGTGGAGAGGCGCGCACTGAATAAGTCGGCGTGCGCGCCACCCTTGCCGCGCACGGCCTGGCCTGCGCGCACGTGCGCGGCCGCGCACGGCCCGGTGCGACCGGCGCTGCGACCAGCGCTGCGACTGGCGGCGCGACTAGCGCTGCGACCACGGCTGCGACCGGCGCTGCGACTAGGGCTGCGACCGTTGCCCGCCCCGGGCGCACCGCGCAACGCGGCGTGCGCATCGCTCGATCACGCGCGCATCCTGGCGCGCATCCCTGCCGTGCATCGTTGACGCCGGCGCGCGCACGAACTCCCTTGCCGGGCGCGCGGCGGCAAGGGTCTGGCAAGGGGAGAGTCCCTGGCGAGACTTCTCGTTCACCAGCGGCTCATGCTGGAAGGGTGAGTGAGTCCGACGACGACTACCGGCTGGCCGAGGTGAGGCGCGCGGTGGACGGGGCGATCGATGCGCTGACCGCCTATCGGCGCGTTCTGGATGCCGGGCGCCATCACGAGCCCGCCGCGCTCGGCAAGTTGGTTCAGGCCGGGGGACTGCTGGCGACCACGCTCGTCGACGACCTGACCCGGCTCTACGCCAGCGACGGCCTTGACGGCCATGACCTGCTGGATGCGGCCGAGGCTGTCGTCAACGAGCTCGGCACCGCGCCGACCGGGTTCGCCACCAGCATCGACGCGACATACCACGAGCGGATGAAGCGGGCGACCGCGATCATGCTCGCCCGGCTGTGGTCCACCGGGCGGCTGCTCGGCCCCGTGCCGATCGAGGCGTGGCCGTCGGCAGAGCTGGCCCGGCTACTGCTGCCCGCCGTCGAACAGCACGCCGACGCGATCTCTGTCGAGGATGAAATCGACCGGCTGCTCGGCGACGACGACGGGCGATGAGGTCGAGGGCCCGAGGGCCGTAAGTCGGACTTACGCTATCTCTCGCTCCGGGATGATCATGGCCGCGCGTGGCGATGGCGCCACCGCGCGTGCGTAACGATTCGTGATGATCTGCGGGCGCGCCGTGCCCCCGGGCGGCGAGGATGCCGGGCATGACCGATCACGATGAGGAGCCGACCTGGCGGCCGGTGCGCGACGTCGGCATGATGACCACGGTCGTGGCCGAGCAGCTCGCGCACTCCAAGGAGATGCTGGAGATGTTCGAGCAGGCCCGCCCCGACCGCCCGAACGCGCGAGTGCTGGACGACCACACCGTGGCCGAGACCCGCCGGGTGTACGGGCAGATGGCCGCCGACTATGAGGAGCTGTTCGGCGAGCAGGGCCGCCGCTGGCAGGCCCTCACCCTGGGCAAGGCCACTCGCCGCCTCGTCGACGCCTACGTCGCCGTGGTCGACGAACACCGCCAGGTCCTCGCCGACATCCTCGCGTTGAACGAGCAGATCGCCGAGTGGACCATCGAGAAGGTCATGGCCACCGGCGACGCCGAACTCGGCCTGCGCTCCCTGGCGATGACGCTCGGCGCCCAGCACGGCGCGGGCAGCCCGGGGCCGTACGGGCCGTTCGGCGGCACCGGTCGCGCCCCGCGCCCGTGACCTGGGCATGTATCACCTGGTTCGGGTGATACATGGGTACGCCGAGATCGTTTCGTTCCGCTTTATCAAGAGGACAGCAGGGGACACGCGGGGGGGACACGTTCCGTCTCCCCGGGGGGACGAGGTTCCGTGACGGCGTTCCGAACGGATCATTTCCGCAGGTACATTCACCCGTACATTCGGCCCTACATTCGGGTGTACATCCCGTGTGTATAGGTAGCCATGCAGACCACCGCAGGCCAGGACCGGTTTCCGGCGGCCGCCGTCCGTGCAGTTAACCCCCCTGGCGGAGGGTCTTCGCTGGGATGACGGCGCGGAGGCGTTCGAGCGCGTCGGCCAGGGACGGCAGCGGCACCTGGGCGGGGGCAGCGGCACACACCGCCGCGGCGGCCGTCAGGAGCTCCTTGAGGGGGCCGTCTCCGGTGGCGCGGGCGAAGGCCTCGGCGAGCCGGTCCAGCGGCGGGTTGAGCACGGCCAGGCCGCCGGACAGGTTCTTGCCCGCCCAGTCGGCGACGTCCTCGACGGCGTCGAACAGCTCGTCCCGGTCGACCTCGTCCGCGTCGACCTCGTCCAGGTCGGGGCCGTGCACGGCGGCGGCCGCGGCGGGTTGCGTCACGGGAGCCGTGGCGTTGCCGGCGAGCGCGGCGTAGGCGGTGGACCGGCCGATCTTCAACGTCCGGGCGGCCTCGGTGACGCTCTTGCCGTCCTCGTTGACCATGCGGCGCAACTCGTCGAGCTCGGCCGGGCCGATCGAGCGCGGCCTGCCGATGTGCTTCTTGCCCTGCAGCATCGCCCCCTCGGCCTGGCGGCGCTGGGCGGCGGCGATGCCCTCGGCCTGGCGTTCGGCGCGCAGCTCGTTCTCGTACTCGGCAGCGGCGGCCAGGACCGCGAACATGAACCGGCCCTCCTTGGTGTCCAGGTCAAAGTTCTCGGTCAGCGACACGACCTTCACGCCACGGTCGCGCAGCTCGTTGACCGTGGTCAGCACGTGCCCGGCCGACCGGCCCCACCGATCGGACTTCCAGAACTTCAGCGTGTCGCCGTCGACCGGCCGGGTGATCAACGCTTCCCACTCGGGCCGGTCGACGCCGCGCTTGCCCGACTCCTTCTCGGTAACCAGCTCGTCGTAGCCGCTGGCCTCCAACGCGTCGAGCTGGAGCTGCGGATTCTGATCGCGCGTCGAGACCCGCGCGTACGCCCACACCGTCATCGAGACTCCCGCCGTCCAGAAACGTTTACTTTTCTGGACACCGTAGCGACCTGCGTCGACACCGTCCAGAAACCCCCGTCCAAAAAATCAGGCACTGATTCCTTCCCATGCGCTAGGAGGCTCGCGTACGCTAGGCGCCTAGCGCATGGGAGGAGTTGGGGAGATGACCAAGAGACAGACCGGACAGATCGACGACGGCACCCTGGAGGGCCTGCGCAACGGAGACCCGCACGCGTTGGTCGATCAGAAATTGATCTCGGCTCAGAACTACGTGGTGGTGGAGCGGGCGGGCTACAACCGAGCCCTGGCGCACCGAGCGCAGGTCATCGCGCTGGCGCACGCGGCCGGCTGGACCAAGTACCGGATCGCCAAGCGGCTGGGCATCACCCGGCGCGCGGTCGACGAGGCGCTGGAACGGCCGGTGCTGAGTCCCGATGAGTTCATGGCGGCCGAGGTCGAGAAGAACGGCGGCCACGAGGACCTGGTCACCCGCCGCCTCCGGGAGCTGGTCACCGGTCAGTCCACCGACGAGAAGAGCGAGCGATGACCGACAGCACCGAGAAGACAACGACCAAGACCGTGACCACCAGCGAGCAGCAGATCAGCAGGCACCTGGCGCGGCACCGGGCGCTGTACGCGCCGAGCGTTGTCGCCGAGGCCGCCGCGTTCCTGGACGACCTGCTGGCCGTCGCCGACCGGCACGGCGTCGACCCCACCGCCGAGGCGGCGGGCTGGCTGGTCACCGCAGCCGCCGAGTCGATCAGCCCCCGCTACGGCCGCCCGCCAGTCGAGCGGACCGTCGCGCAGGTGCGCGAGCTCACCGCCGCGCTGGACGCCGAATGCGACCGGATCGGCCTCACTCGCGCCCTCCCGGCCGGCGGCCGCGATGCCACCACCGTCGCCGTCGCCCCCGCCCCGGGCGGCCCCACCTGGGGCATCAGCCCCACCGGCCTGGCCGTGCGGATCTACACCGACGCCGGATGGGACCTGACCATCAACCAGGCCCGCACCCCCGCGATCTCCATCTACGCGCCCGCCACCCCGGACGGTGCCCGCGAGGTCGCCCGGATGCTCGATCGCATCCTGCACGGCCGCGCACCCGACCCATTCCGCGACCACCACCGGTAACCCAGCCAAAGGATCACGACCCATGCAAGAGCATCAACTGCCGACCTGGAACGGCATCGTCGACAACGCGCTCGGCGAGCTGGACGCCTCCCGCAACGGCCTCGCCGAGGCGGCGAGCTGGCTGCGATCGGACTGGCGACCGCTGGGCAGCCCGCTGCCCGACAGCGCCGGCGACGCCCGGATCCGGGCGATGGAACTGATCGGGCAAGCCAAGGGCCTGATCGACGAGGCCAAGGGCGAGCTGTACGACGCGCGACGCGGAACCGCGGCGGCCTCGTCCCCGGCCTCCGCCGGCGCGGGGGCCGAACAGCAGATCCGCACCGCCTACGCCCGGCTCGCGAGCCGGCCCCAGGAGTGGGTCACGCTGACCGCGCTGCGAGCCGAGCTGCCGCACATCCCGCGCGAGGCGCTGGACGCCGAACTGGTGCGGCTGGCCCTGACGCCCACCGTGCACCTGGCGCCGGAGGCCAACCAGCGGACGCTCACCGACGCCGACCGCGCGGCCGCCGTCCGGTCGGGCGGGACTGCTCACAGTGAGATCCGGTGGTCGGCCCTGAGGTGACACGCTGGGATGACAGTCCCGTAGTCCCGGAACTGCGGAACTGCGCGGTCCCGGTACGGTGCGCCCCATGACGGAGACCAGAACGTGGACGCTGCCCGCCGAGGGTCGGCGCGTGGGACTGATCGGTAAGGGCGGGAGCGGCAAGAGCACGATCGCCGCGCACCTGCTGGCGTGGTGGGCGCGCAGGGGCGTCGAGGCCGTGGGCGTGGACATGGACATCCCCGGGGACGATGAGCACGGCAGCCTGTACGCGTGGGCGTCGCTGACCGACGTCGGCGCTCCGGTGTACCCGGCGCCGGCGCACACCCGCCTCGCTCAGGAGTCGCAGCGCCTCACCCCAGCGGGGGGACTGGGGTTGCTGGACACCGGCGCGTGGCACCGCAAGGCCGGCGGTCCGCACTACAGCGTGCTGTCCGCGGTGGACCTGGCGGTCCTGACGCTGCAGCCGACCGAGATGGAACTGGAGCGGGCCGGGTCGGTGCTGACCGCACTGGAGCACCTGGAGTCGGTCGGCGCACACGTCCCCGACTTTGTGATCTTGTTGACGATGGTCAACAACAGCGCGGCCTCGCCTGCCGAGACCCGCGAGGCGCTGACCAGCAACGGGTACCGCGTGCTGACCACTGAGGTCCCCCGGCAGGACAGCCGCCAGGGCTACGCGCAGGCGTTCGGCAAACCGCCCCGACTGATCATCGGGGACGCGATGGACTCCCTGTCCGTCGAGCTGCTGGAGGCGATCACTCGATGACGGGGTCGACCGACACCGACGGCAAGACGCCCAAGGGCAAGGGCGCGGCAAGCAAGGGAGCCGAGAGCAAGGGCGCGACCCTCAACCGCGGGCGGTCCAGCCGCCGGCCCGATGGCCCGGCCCGGCCCTCGGCGGTGCCGCTGCCGGACATGCCCGAGCCCGAGGCCGCCCCGGTCGACGACGGCCAGGACGACCACGCCCCTCGACGACGCCAGGTCTCAGCCGGGCGGGCCGCGCCGGGCCATGGCCGCCGTGGGCACCTGCGCAAACTCAGCCTGGAGTTGACGCCCGACGATCACGACCGCCTCAAGTTCTGGCTGCTCAACGCGTTCGGTGGCGACGCCAAAGCGACGCCGGTCTTGCGGGCCCTCCTCGCCGAGGCCTACGCCGATCCCGCGCTCACCGAACGCGTCCGGCGACGTCTCCAGTAGTCCCGGGACTGCGCAATCCCGGGATTGAGGAACAGAGAACCGGCCCTGACCTGCGGTTACGCGGCCGTTCGGACGTAACTTCGATTATGACCGAGGTCCCGGCTTGCCCCGGTTTGCACCCGGACAAGATCGGACATGTCCTCATAGGTCGTGATCTTTACGGCGTAAAGCTGAGCGCCTCGATGGGGTCGGCGCCGAGGAAGGCTCGGGCGGCGGCGAGCTGGGCGAGCTCGTGGTCGTCGAGGGGGCGGTCGGCGTCGCAGGTCGGGCAGCGGCCGCCGGGGGTGAAGCGCTCGGTGCCGCAGGTGGCGCACACGGCGGGGTCGTGGCGGTTGGCGCGCAGGGCGGCGCCGATGGCGCGCAGGGCGTTGAAGTGATCGCGAGGCCCGGTCAGGGGGCGGCCCTGGGCGATCTCGCGGGCGGCCGCCAGGATCGCGGGCGGCGCGAAGCCCTCGGCCAGCAGCGCGTCGATGCGCTGGGACATCTGGGCCCGCACCCAGCCCGGCGCGCCCGTCGTCAACTCGCCGGGCAGCTCCCGCAAGATCGCCCGGGCCTGCTGGCTCGCCTTACGCGGCCCTGAGCGCGCCGTAGAGCGCCTAGAGCGCGTCGCCGAGGGGATCGGACCGGTCGGGGCGCCCTCGGCGCCCCTGAGGGCCCCTGAGGGCTTCTCGGTGCCGTGCCGCGCGCCGGAGGAGGCTCGATCATCGTTGTGGCTCGGTGCCGCTTGCGGCGCCGCGTGGCTCGCGTTCGCGTCAGCTACCTGAGCGCTCCTGACGGAGCGAACCACGAGCGGATCTTCTCTCCTTGGGCTCTCCTGTAGGAGCTCTCCTATTGGTCCTGGAAACCCGATTGTGGGGCTGACCTGCACAGACGCCGTGTTTTCGCAGGTGGTGCGGTGTTCCTGGAAACCCGGTTCTGGAAACCCGATTGTGGGGCTGACCTGCACAGACGCCGTGTTTTCGCAGTTCACTACACGGATGCCGGTGGCGGGGTTGTCCACAGCGTCGGCGGGGTCGGTCATGGTCGGCTCGGGCGGCGGGGCGGTGCGGAAGGTCAGCCGCCACGACAGACGCCCGGCGTCGTCGCGGACCCGGGTCCGTACCGCGTGCCCGGCCGCCAGGAGCTCGTTCAGCGCCGTGGTGGTGGCCTCGGCGCCGTCGGGGCGGCGGCGGGCCAGCGCCTTGATGCCGCCGCGGTGCACGGCCACGGTGACGCCGTGCAGCGTGGCGCCCTCGGCCAGCTGCTCGGTGAGCAGGCCCCGGGCCCGGTAGGACAGCGCGAGGCTGCGGGCGATCTCCCACGGCACGAACACGAACCCCTCGGCCCCCTCGGCGACGCCGGCGGGCGCGGCGGCCCGGTTGAGGGCGTAGCGGGTCTCCCAGCCGTGCACCTCCAGGGCGCTGACCGGGACGATGTACCCGGCCTGGCGGGCCTCGGCGGCCGCCGCGTACAGCGCGTCGCGCCCCTCGACGGCCGAGTGGTCCCGGGTTGCCTCGTAGATCTCGCGCAGGGTGAAGGTGCGGCCGGGGCGGTGTGTCCACAACTCGCCAACGAACCCCCGCGCGCGGCGGCTGAGCCGCTGGTCACGTGCGACGGAGCGGGGCAGCGGAGGCGTCTTGGCGTCCGGCGCGTCACCCGGGGAGGTTGTTGCGCTGTCACCCTCGTGGGGTACCTTTGCGAAGAAACCGCGGGCCATTGAGGCCCCCTTCTGCGTTGTGGGGCATCAGCGGCGAAATCAACTTTGGCGAGATGGATCGTCGCTGAGGCCCAAGGTTGAGCCCCCGGCATTTATGCCGGGGGCTTTCAATTTTGAAAGCCGAGACATTTCCTACGGCTTCCGATGCCTAAAGGCAAATACCTCACGCGCTTTTCGCCGAAATTTCTTCGCTGCCGGATGCCGGGCGGTTGAGCGAACCGCGAGGTCACCTCGCCGGAGTCCCGAAGGGACTCCGGCGTAAAACCGCGCGAGTCGCTCCCTGGCGTGTCGCGATCAAGTCACCTCTCGCGGGTGGCGGCGGCCTCGGCCAGGAGACCGAGGGCCTCACTGGCTTGGGCCAGGGCCTGGTGGGCGACCTCGCGCGCCTCCTCGTCGAGCCGCACGTCGAAGTCGAAGGCGGACAGGATGTGGTGGACCCGGCCGCTGGTGGTCATGATCAGGGCGAGCAGCGCGGTGACGTGCGAGCGCCGCATGTCGTCGATCTCGTCCGGCAGGCCCTCAAGGTCGTCGGTCGCTTCACCGAAGGTCACCAGCGCGCCGATGAGGTCGGCGGCGACCGGGAAGTCGTCGGCGAGCTGCTCGCCGAGCTCGGCGATCTGATCGCGGTCGAGGTCGAGATCTTCCATCGTGGACATGGCAGTTCCCTTTCTGTTGGGTGCGGGTTCGTGCTGGTCAGCAGTTGGATGATTCCGGGACTGCGGGATCCCGGGATTCCTCAGTCCCGGTAGTGAGGGTCAGTCGGCGGCGTGGTCCTGGCCCTCGTCGACGTCGGTGTCGGGGCGAGACAGTTGCCAGCCGCCGCCGGCGGCGGCGCGCTCGACGCGTCCGGCGTCCTTGAGCGCGTTGAGGTGGCGGAACAGGGTGGGCTTGCTGGTCTCGACCGCGGCGAGGATGTCCCGCCAGGCCAGAGGCCCGCCGTCGTGCGCGTGCAGCACGGTGATGATCTGCTCAGGGATCGGCGGGGTGTCGTCGACGGGCGTGTGCTCGGGCTGGGGTTGCTGCTCGGCGGCGGCCGGGGCGGTGGTGTCGGCGGGCAGCTCGTTGGCGGGTGCGGGGACGCGGGCCTTGCGGGCCTGGGCGATGCAGTGCCGCACGATCCGCTTGATCTCGTTGTCGGAGACGAACGAGTTCTGCAGCCGGACCGGCGCGGTGCCCGAGCTCAGCCACAGCGCGTCGCCCTTGCCGAGCAGCTTCTCGGCGCCGACCTGGTCGAGGATCACCCGGCTGTTGCCGTTGCTGCTCACCGCGAACGCCAGCCGGGCCGGGACGTTGGCCTTGATCAGTCCGGTGACCACGTCCACCGAGGGGCGTTGGGTGGCCAGCACCAGATGCAGGCCGGCCGCGCGGGCGAGCTGCCCGATCCGCACGATCGCGTCCTCGACGGGAGAGTCCTTGCCGTCGCGGGTGACCATCATCAGGTCGGCGAGCTCGTCGACGATCACCACCAGGAACGGCAGCTCCTCAGCGGCACGCGGCCCGTCGCCGTCGTCGACGGCGGGCGCCTTCCCCGCGCGCACCAGCGCGTTGTAGTCGGTGACGTGCCGGACCCCGGCGTGCTCCATCAGGTCGTAGCGGCGGTCCATCTCCCCGGTGACCCACTCCAGGGCCTCGATCGCCTTGTGCGGGTTGGTGATGATCGGGGTGAGCAGGTGCGGGATGCCCGCGTAGGGGGCGAACTCGACGCGCTTGGGGTCGATCAGGATCATGCGGACCTGGCGGGGAGTGGCGCGCATCAGGATCGAGCAGATCAGGCCGTTGATCGCGGTGGACTTGCCCGCGCCGGTCGCCCCGGCCACCAGCACGTGCGGGGCGCGCGCCAGGTCGGTGACGATCATCTGGCCGGTGACGTCCTTGCCGAGCGCGACCACCAGCGGGCCCGGGTTACGCGCGGCCGCCGGGTCACGCAGCACGTCCCCGAGCGTCACCATGTCGCGGTTGCGGTTGGGCACCTCGACGCCGCACGCGGCCTTGCCCGGGACGCGTTCCAGCATCCGGACCGGCTGCTCGGAGTCGAGCTTGAGCCGCATCGTCAGCGTCTTGCCGAGCTTGATCCACTCCTCGACCTTCACGCCGGGCGCGAGGGTGACCTCATACCGGGTGACGGCGGCCGCGCGGGTGTGTCCGGTGACCTTGGCGTCGAGCTTGTACTCGGTGAGGACCTTGGCGATCCGGCGGGTGATGATCTCGGCCTCGCGGGCGTCGCCGCGCCCGGCCGGCGCCGACTTCAGCAGCTCGGCGGCCGGGAGCCGGAACCCGCCGGCCGCTGCCGGGGCGGCGCCGTCGTCCACGATCGGGATGCCCTCGGGCGGCGTGACGTCGGGATCGGGCTCGGACGTCGCCACCTGTGGCCCGGCGTCGCCAGCGCCGTCCTCGGCGGCGGCCTGGCCCTCGCCGTCGTGGGCGGCGCGGGCCTTGGCGGCGGCCTTCTCGGCGTCCCTGCCCACCAGCCAGCACACCACCACGTACACCGCGGGGCCGATCACCACGACGATCGGGTACAGCCCGATGGTCTTCACCCCGACCACCACGCCGAACGCGGCGGCGCCGCGGCGCCACCAGCGCTTGCGGCCCCGGGCGCGCTCGAGGTCGTCGGCAGTGACGCCCGGCCCGTCGACGCTCAGGCCGGTGTCCCGGTCGGCGCCGTCGCCGTCGGACCGGCGGCGGGCCCTGCTCTCGGCACGGCGGCCGGCCTCCTCGATGGTGCGGCGCTGGCGGCGCTCGCGGCGTTCCTCGGCGGGGAGCTCGGCCTCGGCGGCCCGCTCGGCCGCGCGGGCCATGGCGACCTCGCGCGCCAGCTCGGCCTCGGCGACGTCCTCGGCGGCCAGCCACGCCCGGCTCCACGCGACCGCCACGCCGTGCCCGCTGCGGACCTGGCCCCACTGCGCGGCCGCCAGGCGGCGCGCGGCCTCCCCGGTGGTCTCGCCGACTCCCCCGCCGCCGGGGCTGTCCGTCTGGCCGTCGTCGTCGGTGTGCTTGCGGAGATCGACCTTGCCGCCGGCGCCCGGGTCGGCGCCGAAGGCCTCGGCGTACAGCTGCTCGGGGTCGTCGGTGACGCCGTTGCGCCGGTCCCACCACCCCTCGATGCGATCACGGATGCGGTCACCGAGCGTGAGCTTGTACGGGGACGCCGGGACCGGGTCGGGCACCGGCGGACGGTCGTGTGAGTTGGTCATCGCGGGCCTCCGTGGGGTCCGGTCGGCGTGCTCTGGAAGGGGGGTCCCGTGCGGTCTCACGGGGTTGTCTCAGGGGTGCGCCTCGCGCGCGCGCGCGTAGGGCGCGAAAATCGGGGGTCTTGGCGGGGTGAGACCGGGCCGTGAGACCGGGCCGTGAGACTCGCCCTGTGCGGCCCGGTGGGCGAGGGCCGGGCGGCGCCCGCGGGGCAGGCGCCGCCCGGCCGTCTCGATGCCCAGTCCGGTCACGGTCGGTTACCGGCTGACCGGGGCGGTGACGGAGGTGAACACGTTCGCCAGGCTGTTGCCCAGCGATCCGGACACCTGCAGCGTGGTCGCGCCGATCACGCTGCCGGACAGCAGCACGCCCATGATGAACGTGATCACCAGCGGGCCCGGCTTCTGCTTCTTGACCTTGACGAAGTGGTAGACCAGCCAGGCCAGCAGGATGATCACGATGGACAGCGCCTCGGGGCCGCCCGGCACTTGCTGCGGAGCCTGCTGCGGTGGCGGCGCCGCCACCGGGACGCCCACCACGGCGGTGGTGGCCGTGACGGGCGAGGTCAGGGACGTCATGATGAGGAACTCCTTCGGTTGTGTGGTCATGGCCTGGGGATGCGGGGCCGGTCCGGGCAAGGGACCGGCCCCGGCTCACCGCAGGGCTTCCGCGATGGCCTCCAGGTCGACCGATCCGGCGCTGGCGGGCCACAGCGCGTAGAGCACGAATCCGGCCGCGATGGCGATGACGAGCTTCATGAATCCGCTCCGTTCAGAGACTTCAGGGATGTGTGTTTGTGCTGGTAGGGCTAGGGATGTCACTTGAGGAAGAAGCTGGCCGCAAACAGCACGCCCGCGATGATGAGCAAGATCTCCATGGCTCCCCTCCTCTCAAGGTCCGGGGATCGGGGGATCGGGGGATTGGGTGGGGGGAGAGTCAGCGCTCACACGCGCTGTAGCGGGCCAGGTCGAACGACGCGGTGACGGCGCCACCAGGGACGATGCCGACGTGCGCGCCGAGGCCGCGCAGGATCGCCAGGCCGCGGCCGCCCTCGGCGTCGACGCCGGGCATCCGCGTCCCGTTCGGGATCGAGATGGGGGAGGGGTCGGGGTTGTCGACGCGGAGGAGGGCCGCGTGACCGTCGATGACCTCGAACGACACGGTGAACGTGCCGCCGTTGGTCGCGGGCGTGCCGTGCCGGATGGCGTTCGTGGCCAGCTCGGATGCCGCCAGCTCCAGGTCCTCCACCAGGCCGCCGGGCAGGCCGGCGGCGTGCGCCTGGTCCACGACGAACGCGCGGGCGGCGGCTACTCCGGCGGGAGCTGACCGGTACACCTCACGGGCCGGATTCGCAGTGGCCATCACGGCTTCACCACCCCGTTGATCTGGCCGTTCACCGGGTCGCCGGTGACCAGGTCCAGCGCGATCTGTCCGGCGCACAGGCCGCACCGCTCCCACGGCTGCATCCGGTGCGCCTTGGTGGCGCGGCACCGCTGGTCAGCCGGGACGGCCGCGCTGATCTGGCGCACGTGTGCGTCCACGTCGGCCTGAGCCATCGAGCGGGACGCGTGCGGCACCGCATCCAGGCCACACGGGCAGGTCAGGAGGTAGGTCCAAGATCCGAGGCTCAGGAAGCGCTCGACCTTGGGCAGGTGCCGCACCGGCCAGGCCGGCGCCGTCGTGGTCGTCGTGGTGGTCATCACGGCCTCACCACCCCGTTGATCTGGCCGTTCGCGGGGCCCGCGTTCAGGCGGGCGTGCTCGGGCAGCGTGCGGCGAAGGTCGCGGTACAGGTCCAGCACGGTCTTGGCCCGGTCGAACCGGACGCCGAGCGCGGTCTGCGTCGTGCGGATCGACGGAACGCCGTCCGGCGCGTCGACTTCACCGGCCGCGACCATGTCGTACAGCCGCCAGGCCAGCGCGTCATCGGTGGAGGTCCGGACCGAAGGCGCGGGAGGGTTCTTCACGATCTCCGGGACCGCCACACCCTTGTTCGGGCGCTCCGTGCGGAACGGCCGCGGCGGGATCCAGTCCCAGATCACGGTCTCGTCGTCATCGTCGCCAGGCGCTTCCGAACCCTGCTTCCCGGCCTGGTCAGCAGTGGAACGCGGGGCCTCGGAAGCACCCTCGGAAGGCTCGGAAAATTCCGGGACTGCGGTATCCCGGGATTCCTCAGTCCCGGGACTGCTCACCTGGGAAACGGTCTCGGTCGTGGTCTCGACCGGCGCCGCGCTCGCGGTGTCGGTGCTGGTCAGCGCAGGGGCGCGCAGGTCCATGTCGGCCAGCAGAGGCACGGCCTGGCCGTGCTCGTCGTGCCAGGGGTCAGCATCGGAGATGGACTTGTCGATGCTGCCGATCAGGTGCGCGACGACGGCGGCACCGACCGGTCCGAGCAGGTGGGCGAACATGCTGCCCGGGACCGCCCACCAGCTGTCCACGTGCGAGCCGGGCGCCGGGACGGCGGCGATCAGGTTCAGGAACACCGAGATCGTGAGGCAGGCGGCGCCGATCCGCTCGGCCGAGGTCGACAGGCGGCCGCCGGAGGCGGCCAACCGTGCGCGGACCACGATGATCCAGCACACCGTGCCGATCAGGAGAGCTTCCAGGCCCCACAGTGCCCACCACACCGGGCTGCCGGAGTCCACGTTCATCAGCCGCGATGCCCCGGCCTGAACGCCCGTGGTGCTCCACAGGCCGAAGCCCACCAGGAGCGGCACCAGGACCTTGACGTTCAGGACGCGCAAGTGCTCCAGGCGCAGCGCGCGGGCCTCGCCGGATCGGTGCATCAGGGACTTGATCCGGGTGCGCTCACCGGCGCCCCGGAACTCGCGGTACAGCGCGGACAGCTCGGCGTTGGCGCGGACCTCGGCCCGCCGCTCGACACGCGCGAGCTCGGCCAGGTCCAGATCTTCGGCCACATCCGCGCGGGCCCGGTCAAAGCCGGCTCCCGCACGCGTCTGCGCGAGCTCATGCACACGCCGCGCGTCATCAAGCGCTCGCTCGCGCTCCAGCTCGGCGGCCAGCTCGGCCGGGTCGGTGATCGGCGGGGGCCCGTCGACGACGGGCGTCTTGCGGAGCGCCATCTTCATGCCGATACCTCCAGCGCCCTGGCGGAGTAGCTGGCCAGCGTGTCGCCGTCACGGGCGATGTGCTCGTGCATTGCGGTGAGGCGCTCGCGCAGTCCTGCACCGCACTGGTAGCGGTCCAGCTCGGCCAGCAGCGCCACCAGTTCGGCGTGCACGTCCGCCAAGATGTCGAGGCGGTGCCGCATGATCTGTTCGCCCGACGTCATGCCCGCGTGCTCGTTGTACGGCGGGCAGGGACGCGGTTTGATGATCGGAGACGCGTCGGCGGCGAGGGCCTGGCGCAATGCGGCCTGGACCACGGATTCGCGGCAGCGGAGGTGACCTCCGGGGGTCCGGACGGCGTCGAGTCTTCCGGCCTTGATCCACCGGACCACCGTCTTGGGCTCGACGCGGAAGAGCTTTGCGATCTCCTCTGTGACGAGCAGGCGGTCGTTCTCTTCGGTCCGCTGATCGGGGAGTCTGTTCACGGGTCGTGTCCTCCTTGGAATGGGCTGGTAGCGACCCAGCGGCCTCGGCGGTGGCATCCGCCGAGGCCGCCCTTGTGCAGGCGCGGGAAATCGGACACCCGCACCCACGAGCGACCTGCAAACACCAAAGGATTGGTGTATCGCCTAGAGTGGCCCTCCAGCGTCCACCTGTCAAGGAACACCAAAGGATTGGGGTTATGCCTTAGGGTGTGAGTTAGGTGGACCTAAGGAAGCGAGGGAGTTCCAACGTGCAGAAACTCGGATACCGCGAGATCGCGGGGGCGATCCGCAAGGAGATCGTGGAGGGCGGCGCCTTCCCGACAGGATCGGTGTTGCCTCCGGTGCCCGAGCTGGCCGAGCGGTTCAACGCGTCGCCCAGCTTGATCAACCGGGCGATGCAGATCCTGGCCGGTGAGGGCCTTGTCCGCCCTCAGCAGGGCCGGGGCACGAAGGTGACATGGATGCCGCCGCGCGTGCACAGCGCGGCCCGCTTTGCCCGCAGCCGCCGCGAGGGCGATGGTGCGCGAGGGGCGTTCGACGCCGAGATCAAGGCGATCGGGCTGGAGCCCAAGCACGAGATCACCACCGAACACGCGGCGCCGCCGGCGCGGGTGGCCGAGGCGCTCGGCCTTCCGGCCGGAGAGGTCAACTGCCTGGTCCGCCGGAGGCGACTGCTGGCCAGCGGGATCCCTGTCGTGCTGAACGAGTCCTGGTTCCCGTTGGAGATCGCCGAGGGGACCGTGCTGGAAGAGCAGGGCCCGGTCATCGTCGGCGGTGTGAAGAGCGCGCTCGCCGATCTCGGGTTTCAGCAGGTCGAGGCTGATGAGGAGATCGTCAACCGGCTGCCGACCGATGAGGAGGCGCTCGCCCTGGAGATCAGCCCGGAGCGGACCGTGTTCGACATCATCCACACTGGCCAGACGGCTGACGGGCGCGTGGTCGAGGTGACCATCACGGTCACTCCGGCGCACCTCCTGGTGATCAAGTCGACCATCCCCTTGACCTGAGCGGAGAACAGCAACAATGATCACGGGCCCTGTACGGCGTTGCGCGGCGGAGCTGGCCGCCGCCGAGGAACTGCCTGCCTTCGTGTACGACCTGGCCGCGTTGCGGGACCACGCGGCGGACATCCGGGAAGCGCTGACCTCACCGGGCGCGCCGGAGATCTTCTACGCCGCAAAGGCGAACCCGGACGCGCCGATCCTGGAGACGCTCGCCCCGTACGTCGACGGGATCGAGGTGGCCTCCGGTGGCGAGCTGGAGCACGTGCGCCGAGTCCTGCCGAACGCGCGGCTGGCGTTCGGCGGGCCCGGCAAAACCGACAGCGAGTTGGAGCTCGCGCTCAACCTCGGCGTCGAGCGCATTCACGTGGAAAGCCCTCGCGAGCTGACCCGTCTCGCCGCCCTCGCCGACGGCCGTCCGGTCGAGGTGCTCCTGCGCGTGAACTTGGCCGGCGACCGCAGCGGGGTCGCGTTGGCGATGTCCGGGCCGTTCGGCATGGACCCCGTGCTCGTCGACGCCTGCCACGACATCCTGGCGGCGGCGCCGCACATGCGGCTGCGCGGCATCCACGCCCACCTGGCCTCCGGCCTGGACGCCCCAGCCATGCTTCGGCAGTCCACCGAGATCCTCGACTGGGCGCGGCCCTGGCTCGACAAGGCTGGCGTCACCGCACCCGAGTTCAACCTGGGCGGCGGCATGGCCGTCGACTATGCCGACCCCACCTCCCGGTTCGACTGGCCGCACTACGGCCGCCAGGTCGCCGCGCTCGCCCTGCCGGGCGAAACGCTGCGGATCGAGCCAGGCCGGGCCGTCTCCGTCTACGCCGGGTGGTACGTCACCGAGGTTCTGGACCTCAAGCGCGCACACGGCGAGTGGTATGCGGTCTTGCGCGGCGGCACCATGCACATTCGGACTCCGGTGACCAAGCAGCACAACCAGCCGTTCACCGTGCTCAGCCGCGCCGAGAACGGTCCAGAGGTGAGCGGCGAACCGGTCACCTTGGTCGGCCAGCTGTGCACGCCGAAGGACGTCTTCGCGCGCCAGGTTCCCGTCGACCGCATCGCCGAGGGCGATCTGATCGCGTTCGCGATGGCGGGGGCGTACGCGTGGAACATCTCCCACCACGACTTCCTGATGCACCCCAAGCCGACGTTCCGATACCTCGACTAAACGAGCGACAGAAGGCCCCGACCGCACCTGCGGATCGGGGCCTTCTCGCTGTTCAGCGGAGGTCGCTGGCGGGGGCAGCTCGATGCCGCACCGGGACGAGCGGCTGCCTCTCCGAGCGCAGCGAGCGG
>NZ_JBIRAZ010000054.1:0-17549 GCF_044326415.1 Actinomadura sp. 6N118
CGCGGACCAAGCTGGTGATCAAGCACACCACCCGCACCGCCCGCGCGCTGGTCAAGGACCTGCACTACCGGCTGGATGTCAACACCCTGCACCGCGACGAGACCGCCACCGCGCTGGGCCTGAACGAAATCGGCCGTATCAGCCTGCGCGTCACCCAACCCCTGTTCGTCGACGACTACAGCCGCAACCGCCTCACCGGCGGCTTCATCCTCATCGACGAAGCCACCAACAACACCGTCGCCGCCGGAATGATCACCGGCGCCAAGTAGGCGGGCACGCTGTGGGCATCGATGGCGATCATCAGGGCGGGCGCCCTGCCAACGGGCGCCCGTCCCGATCGAGGCGTTCCGCTCCCCGCGTTCTCGTCACGGGCGGGGCCGGGTTCATCGGGTCCCACTACGTGCGTTCGCTGGTGTCGGGTGAGTATCCAGCGTGGGCTGGGGCGCGCGTCACCGTCCTCGACAAGCTGACGTACGCCGGCAACTTGGCCAACTTGGAGCCGGTCGCGGGCGGCTTCACGTTCGTGCACGGAGACATCTGCGACGAGGGACTGCTCGCCAAGGTGGTCCCCGGCCATGACGCCGTGCTCAACTTCGCCGCCGAGTCGCACGTCGACCGGTCCATCGCCGACCCGGGCGAGTTCGTGCGCACGAACGTCCAAGGCGTGCAGACCCTCCTGCAGGCGTGCCTCGATGCGGGCACCCGGCATGTCGTTCAGGTCTCCACCGACGAGGTGTACGGCTCGATCGACAGCGGCGCGTGGGACGAGACCGCCCCGCTCGCGCCCAACTCCCCGTACGCGGCGAGCAAGGCGGGCGGCGACATGATCGCACGAGCATACGGGCGGACCCACGGCCTGCCGGTCAGCATCACCCGCTGCGGCAACAACTACGGCCCCTACCAGTACCCCGAGAAGATCATCCCCCTCTTCGTGACCCGCCTGCTGGACGGCTATGACGTCCCGCTCTACGGCGACGGCGACCACATCCGCGACTGGACCCATGTGGACGATCACTGCCGTGGCGTGCAACTGGTCGCCGAACGCGGCGCGCCGGGGGAGACCTACCACGTCGCGGGCAGCGGCGAGCTGACCAACCGCGATCTCACCCGCCGCCTTCTGGACACGCTGGGTGCCGGCTGGGAGCGGGTCCGGCATGTCCCCGACCGCAAGGGTCACGACCGCCGCTACGCCCTTTCCGGCGCAAAGCTCCGCGCCCTGGGCCACATCCCGCGCGTCGACCTCGCCCAGGGACTCGCCGAGACGGTCCGCTGGTACGAGCAAAACCGCAGCTGGTGGGAGCCCCAGAAGACGCCTTCCGAAGACGCGGCCTGACGGCGCCCGTTAATGTAAAGCCTCCCCGACATGGAGGTAACACCTCATGGACAGGCGTGAGCGGCGCAGGCGGCTCGTCGTCATCTCCGTGGTCGCCGCGACGGCAGGTGCGGCGTCCGTGCTGACCGCTTACGCCGCGACAGACCGGGCATCGAAGGACGCCACGCCGGGCGGGCACCGCCCAGCCGCTTCGGCGCCCAAAGCCGTCAGCACGGGGCTCCCGCAGACCTCCCCGGCGGAGAGCCGCCAGCAGGCCCCCGGGGCGCGCAAGCCCAAGCCGCGCAAGGACTGCGGCGTCAACTCCAAGCTCGTCCCCTCCTGTGGCGCGTACTGGGGGATGTACTCGGTCAAGGGCCGCACGCTCACCACCTCCATCACCGACCTCGAGAAGCGCTTCGGCCGGCGGTTCGACATCGTGCTGCGCTTCCATGACTTCTCGAACGACCCGCCCGGCCGCTTCCCCGACGCCTCCGAGCAGGAGCTGGGCCGTTCCCGGCTCCTCTTCTTCGCCTGGGAGAGCAAGTCGTACAAGAGCAGGACCAGCTACAAGTGGCGCGACATCGCGGCGGGCAGGTACGACTCGTCGATCGTCGTGCCGGCGGCCAAGCGTGTCCGCGCGTACGGCAAGAAGGTCTTCATGTCCTTCGACCCCGAGATGGACCGGCACATGACCAAGGGTGAGATGAAGGGGAACGAGGCGGAGTACGTGGCCGCCGCCCGGCACGTGCACCAGGTCTTCCAGCGGGCCGGGGTCAGGAACGTGGTGTGGGCATGGACCACGACCGGCAGCCTCGGCGGCGACAACGCCCAGCGGATCCTGAAGTCCTACCCCGGGCACGCCTACACCGACTGGATCGGCTTCGACCCGTACAACTTCTACCAGTGCCATCGGGCGCCGTGGACATCGTTCGAGGAAGAGGTCGGCACTCCTTATCGCTGGCTGCAGCAGAACGGCCTGGGCAAGAAGCCGTTCATCCTGCCCGAGTTCGGGACCCAGTTCGACTCCGCCGACCCTGAGCGCTCTCGTCAGTGGTACAAGTCGATCCCCGGTTTGATGGCGCGCAAGTTCCCCAACCTCAAGGGCCTAATCCGCTTCAACTCGGGCGAGGAGTGCCACGTCCAGCTCGACAACGGCCCGGGCATGGCGAGCGCCTACGGCCAAGCCGGCAAGCACCCCTACCTCAACCCGCCTCGCTGACGCGGCAATCCGCCCCGCTGACGCCGCCGGAAGCGGCTGCGACGGGGCGTGGCCACCAGGGTGTCCACCAGC
This sequence comes from Actinomadura sp. 6N118, assembly GCF_044326415.1. Taxonomy (NCBI): domain Bacteria; kingdom Bacillati; phylum Actinomycetota; class Actinomycetes; order Streptosporangiales; family Thermomonosporaceae; genus Actinomadura; species Actinomadura sp. 6N118. Next base: position 2,604 of record NZ_JBIRAZ010000054.1, read on the forward strand.
TCGGTGAAACGGGCGATGGCGGGGGCTGTTTCGTCGGCGGCCTGTTCGACCAGATAGGCCGTGGGATCGGCCAGGGACTTATTGAGGTGGTCGTGGAGCCCCTCGGCCGACTCGGCCAGGGCGATTTTTCCGAGGTCGGCGACATGGCGGGAGAAGCGCACCTGGTGGTCGTCAACGACCTCCTTCAGGGCGGCGAGGCGGGGGATGACGATGGGCAGCCGGCCCGCCTGGCGGCTCTCCATGATCGAGCCCGGGCCTCCCTGGCAGACGACCACGGTGGCCTCGTGGAAGAGGGCCTGCATCTCCGGGTGCGGCAGGAACTCATGGCACTCGGCGCGGGCCGGGGCGCGTGCGGGGCCATGCTGGACGACGCAGCGTACATCTCCGGCCGTTTCGAGCCACTGGTCGATCCAGTCCATCAGGCGGTCGAAACGATGATGGTCGGTGCCGACGGTGACGAAGATCAGCGGCTTCACAGGAGCTGCCCCACGAGGGTGCCCTTCGGGTAGCGGGCGAGTTGCTCTTCCCACTGGACCAGGAAGAGGTCCGCGATCGGGTAGCAGAGCCGCCCGGTGAGTGTGCCGGAGTCGATCCGGTCGTAGACCTCCAGATAGACGGTCCGCTTGCCGAGCAGGCGGCCGAGGAGGAAGAACGGGAAGGCCACCCCGGCACCGGTGCTGACGATCACGTCCGGGCGGAAGCGGGGGAGCAGCCGGACGGCGAGCCACAGGTTGCGCAGCAGGTTGGGGATGTTGCGCGTGGTGGGGTGGAACGCCCAGGTCACCTGCTCGTCCGCGAGCAGGGAGCTCGCGTCGGCCTTTTCGAAGGTGACCCACATCCGCTCGTGCGCGGACCACCAGGGCCGGAGCCGGTGGAGCTGGGTCAGGTGCCCGCCCGTAGAGCAGACCAGCAGTACCTTCACAGACCCTCCAGCACAAGTGCGCGACGCACCCGGCCCCCGCCGGTGTGGATTGTCAAGACCGGCTCCTGTGACGAGCGGTATCGATGTGCCCCGACACTTTACAGTAGCCATACCTTTGTTCGAGGTCACAACGTCTCTCACATCACCCACTAGGGCAGGTCCACTCGATGTCCCCATCCGTCGGAGTCGTACTCCCCACGCACAACCGGCCTGAGCTGCTGCGGAAGGCGCTCGCCTCCGTGCTTGCCCAGGAGTACGACGGGGAGTTGCGCGCGATCGTCGTCTACGACAAGGCGGAGCCCGATCTGACGCTGGTGTCCGAGCGGGTGGACGTCATCGCCAACACCCGCACACCTGGGCTCGCGGGTGCCCGCAACAGCGGCGTCCAGGCGTTGGACACCGATCTGGTGGCGTTCTGCGACGATGACGACGTGTGGCTGCCGGGGAAGCTCGCGGCGCAGGTCAAGGCGCTGGAGGCGGAGCCGGACGCGGTGCTGTGCAGCTCCGGCATCCTGATCGACTTTGACGGGCGCGAGCTGCCGCGCCTCGCGGAGACCGACCGGGTGACCTACGACGCTCTCATCAAGGACCGCGTGATGAGTGTGCACTCGTCCACGTACGTGGCCCGCCGCGCGGCCCTGATCGAGATCGGGATGGTGGACGAGACGATCCCGGGCAGCCAGGGTGAGGACTGGGACCTCGCCCTGCGCGCCGCCCGCCGGCACCCGATCGTGAACGTGGACAAGCCGTTCGTCCGGGTGCTCTTCGGCGTGACCTCGCACTACGCGCAGGCGTGGGAGACCAAGGTCGACGCCCTCCAGTGGTTCCTGAAGCACTACCCGGAGATCGGCCGCGAGCCCGGTGCCGCCGGGCGGGTGTACGGGCAGATCGCCTTCGGCTGCGCCACGATCGGCCGCCGCCGGGACGCGGTCCGCTGGGCAGGCCGTGCGTTGCGGGCCAATCCGCGTGAACGCCGAGTGCCGTTCGCCTTGGCGGTGGCGTCCGGGGTGGTGTCGGGCAAGCGCGTGCTGCTCGCGCTGCACACGCGCGGGCGCGGCATCTGACCCCGCCTGGCCCGCCGCGCCCGCCGCGGACCAGGCGTGCCCCGCCGATCAGGGTCGATTGATCTTGCTGTCGCGGTCGCGCAGGGTGTCGGTGGGGGAGCCCTCGTCGTCGGCGAACGCGGCGGCCAGATCGTCGCTGATCTTGCCGATGATCATGGTGGAGGCGTCCGGCGGCTCATCGGTGGACCCCGAGCCGTGCTTGCCCTGCCCCGACGGCCCTGCCTCCTCGGTGCGGGGGCTGCGCTTGCCGCGGCTCGGGCCCCAGTCATCGTCCGCGCTGGAGGCCGGCCTGCCGCGGCTCGCCTGCCACTCGTCGTCAGTGAGGGCGCCATGCTTGCCGCGGCTCGCCGCCGTCCGCTCCTCGCTCTTGCCGATGTCGCCGAGGAGGTCGGATTCGTCCAACTCGTAGCCGGTCGGCTCGCGGCGTGCACCCGCCCGTGCGGTGGACGCCGAACGGGACGTCCCACCGGCCACGAGATTGCGGGCGGCCGCCTGGTCACCGGCCGATGGCTGGTGCCGGGCCGGGAGGATGGGCGGCGGGGCGACGACGGTCTTGTCGTCCTGGTTGGGCAGCACGACGGCGCCGAGAACGGCGGCGCCCATGCGGTGGATCCGGCGGACGCCGTCTCGTACCTGGTTGTAGCGGGTACGCGGCACCTCGACCACGACGAGCGCGGCATCGGCCAGGTCGGCCAGGGCTTGCGCGTCGGCGCCCAGTTCCGTGGAGGGGGCCTCGATGACGGTGAACCGTGCCTGCTTGCGGAGTGCCTCGATCAGATGCGCCATCTGCTCGCGTTGCAGCATCTCGGCGGCCATCTCGCCGTCGGCGCCCGCCGTGATCGTCGCCAGCGTGGGCAGGCCGTGGTTCTTGCGGAACACCTCGCGGAGCTCGGCACGGCCCAGCAGCAGCTCTGAGAGACCCGGACCCTGGTCGAGGCCGAGGAGCTCACCGGCGACCGAGCCGTTCATGTCGGCCGAGACGAGCAGGACCTTCGACCCGGTGCGGGCGAGGGCCGCGGCGAGGTTGGCCGACACGATGCTGGCGCCGCGGCCGGGAGCCGCGCCGGTGACGAGGAGGACATGGTTGCCGTGGCCCAGGGTCGCGGTGATCGCGTGGGACAGCTCGTGGAAGCTCTGGCCGCTGCGGCTCCGGGCGGGAAGCAGGCCGAGCCCCTCCCCGCCGCGGTGCGGCGGGATGTCGAGCATGACCGGCAGGTCCAGGACCCGTTCGACGTCGCCCGCACCCCGTACGCGCGGGTCCATCCGGTCGTACACGATCGCCAGCAGGATGCCCAGCAGCAGGCCGCCGACCAGGCCGCTGGGCAGGAACTTGACGGGGTCGGGGCTGGACGGGCCCTCGGGCAGCGGCGCGTTGGTGATGATCTCACCGCCGCTGATGTTGGCCATCGAGACCCGGATCTCCGACAGCTTGCCGCTGAACGCGGTCAGCTGGCTGCCGATGACCCGTCGCTGTGCGGCGCTCGCGGTGACCGCCTTCTCCTGCAGGTCGTTGATCTGCAGCTGGAGCGTCTCGGACTGCTTCTGGAGCCGCTTGAGCGCCTTGTCCTGACGGTCCTTGAGATAGGCCTGTGCGAACGCCTGGGCGCCGGCGCGTGCCTTCTCGGCGGACGGGGCGGGCCAGTCGATCACCAGGACGGCAGAGTCGGCCGGCACCGTGACCTGGACCGCCCGGCCCAGCTCCAGCGGGGAGGCGGAGGTCCCCAGCTCCTTCTGCGCCAGGGCGGCGACCTCGGCGGAGCGGAGCCGCTGTGCCTCCGTCTCGAGGTTGATCGTCTGGTTGGTCCGGCCCGCGACCTGGGTCTCGCCGGGGCCCGTCGCCATCACCTGGACCACTGCCGTCGAGACGTAGGTCTTGGGCATGAGGAAGAGGGCGGTGGTGGCCAGGCCCAGCCCCACCATCGCGCCGGTGACGACGAGCCACCACCGGCGCCGGAGCATGGCCGAGTACTCCGCGAGCTCGGTGGAGCCGACCTTAGCGGTGGAGTCCATCAGGGGCGTTTCCTCTCGCGGCCGTGAGCGAATGCGGGCCGATCACGTGTTCCTTGCATGGTCGGGTGTTCTTGGGAAGGGATGCGCAACAAGATACCTTCACCTCGGCATGACGAACCGGTTGCGACCGAACGTGATGTGATCATCGTTTGTTCAGCAGCCCGGCGACGTTGTCCCAGCCCGTGTGGCCGCTGAGCCTCCCCTCGTCCGCCATCGTGGCGGGCACGTTGAATCCGTACCGCTGCTGCGGGGTCTCGCCGCCGACCCGCCGGTCGAACGCCTGGCATCCCACCAGCGACGTCTGGTCACCCTGGACGATGTGGAAGCCGTCCGCGGTGCCGGCCGTGCCGCCCACGTCCCGCATCCCGGCCGTGTCGGCCACGCAACCCGTGAAGACGTTGCGGTCGGACTCGATGAACCAGCCGTGGCTCCGGATGTCCTGTGCCTCGCAGCCGATGAACTTGTTGCGGCTCGACTTGATGTGCCAGCCGTAGTCGCGGCAGTACCAGGCCTTGCACGCCTCGAAGAAGTTGTTGGTACCGCCGATGCCGTTCGACCCGGGAATGGCGGCCCCGACGTAGAAGCCGGCGCTGGAGCCGGTCTGCCGCCGGGTCGTCGCCTCGCAGGCGATCCACCAGTTGTCGGGTGCCTCGACCCGGAACCCGTACCGGCCCGCCTGCCGTACCCGGACCCGGCTGGTGACGCACGCCTGGGTGTCCCGGCCGCGGTAGGCGATGCCGTCCAGCACGGGCTGGTGGATCGACATGTTGTCGAGGCGGCAGACCGAGTCTGGCTCGCCCTTGTAGAACCGGTCCGTCCCCGAGATGTCGAGGTCGATGCCGATCGCGGCACGGTCCGCGCAGTCAAGGACGAGGTCGCCGATCGCCACCCCGTCGACCGACCGCCCGTCGCCGATGGCGATCATCGTGGACATCCGGCTCGTGGCGCGCAGGCGCGTCTGCTGGCCGACGCCGCGGATCGTGCATCCGCCGGTCGGGACGATCGGCCGTGCCAACCGGTATTCGCCCACCCCCAGCAGCACGGCCTTGGCGCCGTCCTTGATGGCGTCCTGGATCGACCCGCCCGGAGGAACGTACGTCCAGGGGCCGCTGCCCGGCTTGCCTGCGCCGGGCAGGTCGTCGCCCGAGGAGAAGGCCTCGTCGGCCATGGCACCGGCCGTCACCCCCGCGGCGGCGATGGCGGCGCCCCCGAGCACCGCCCGCCTCTGGTACCAGCGTTCCTCCACCGATCAAGTCCTCCCCGAAATGGTGACGTCCCGATGTGGCGCCAGGTGTTGGACGCGCAACGGGGTGCTGAAGATGTCCTGAGCGCCGCAAAACCAGGTGTCGGCAACCTGAGGGCAAAGGAGCGGTAAGCTCGGGCCTCCGAGTGTACGGGCGGTGAGGGAGTCGGGCATGGGGGCACACAGGCGGTGCTGACGGTCGCGTCGCGGCCTGAGGCGACGGCCGATCCGCCCGAGTCCCAGAACCCCGCCGCACCCGAGCGGATCCGCGTCGAGCCTGTCCGCCCCGATCTTCCGGTGTGGCCCCTGACGTTGCTGTTCGCCGGCTTCCCGGTCTTCTGGCTGCTGGGCCTCGGCGCGTTCGCCGCGCCCATCGCCGCCACGACGATGATCGCGCACATGATGTTGCGCGGCGGCATCCGGAGCCCGCGCGGGTACGGGGTCTGGCTGCTGTTCCTGATCTGGATGTTCTTCGCGGGGACGCAGATCGACACGTTCGGCCGCGGCATCGGCTTCGTGTTCCGCTCGCTCAACTACGGCGCCGCGACCGTGATCTTCCTGTACGTCTTCAACTCCTCACGCGTGCGGCTGCCGGTGCGGCGGATGGTCGGGCTCGTGACCCTCTTCTGGGTCTGGGTGGTGATCGGCGGCTTTCTCGGTGTCCTGATGCCCAAGTTCGGGCTGACGACGCCGTTCGAGATGATGCTTCCGAAATCCATCGCCTCCAACGACTACGTCCGGGATCTCGTGCACCCGCGCATGGCCGAGATCCAGCAGCCCTGGGGTGCGCCCACCCCCTACAACAGGCCGCGCGCGCCCTTCCCGTACACGAATGCCTGGGGCAGCCACTACGCGCTGCTGTTCCCGTTCGTGGTGCTCATGGTCACCTGGGCCCGGCCGGCGGTGCGGTTCCTGCTCGTCGGGCTGATGGCCGCGTCGCTGGTGCCCGCGTTCGCCACTCTCAACCGGGGCATGTTCCTCGCGGTCGTCGCGGGCGTCCTCTACACGGCCGTGCGCTACCTGCAGCGAGGTCACGTGCGCTGGCCCGCCGCCGTGATCGCGCTGATGTCGCTCGGCGGCATCGTGGCGCTGCTCGGCGGAGTGGTGTCCGGGGTCTCCAGCCGGACCACCTACAGCTCGACCAGCAGCGACCGCATCGGCCTCTACGTCGAGACGTTCGTGCGGACGCTGGATTCCCCGATCCTGGGGTACGGGGCGCCGCGGCCGTCCGAGCAGTACGTGGTCTCGGTGGGCACGCAGGGCCAGTTCTGGAACGTGATGTTCTCCTACGGCTTCCCCGGTCTCGCGCTGTTCTGCGGGTGCCTGTGGCTGCTCGCCTGGCGCACCCGGCGGGTCCGTGCCGACAGGCTCCTGTGGTTGCACGCGGTCCTGGTGATGTGCTCGTTCATGCTCTTCTACTACGGGCTCGACCAGACCGAGCTCGTTCTGATCTTCATCGCGGCGGCCCTCGTGCTGCGCGAACCGCAGAGCGCGCGTCCCGGTCTGCCCGGTGTCCGCCGCATCACCGGCGTCCGCGCGGCCGTACGGCAAGGAGGTCGCGGGTGACGACGGCAGTCGGGTCGCCCGCGCAGCCCGGACAGCCCGAGCGGCACTCCCGGCGGGACCTGCGCGACTTCGCGCGCGGCGGGGCGATGGGGCTGATCAGCTCGATCATCGCGGCCGCGTCGGGATTCCTGCTGACGGTCGTCGTCGCCCGGACGCTCGGCGCCGCCGAGGCGGGCGTCTTCTTCGTCGTCGTGGCGCTCTTCACGATCGCCGCGGAGATCGCCGAACTGGGCGCCGACACCGGCCTGGTCCGCACGGCGGCCCGGCTGCGCGCCCTGGACCGGGTCGCGGACCTGCGCCGAGTCATGGTGGCCGCGCATGTCCCGGTGGTGATCGCGGGTCTGGCGTGCTCGGTCCTCGCGTTCGTGGCGGCACCCTGGATCGCTGATACGTTCGCCGACCCCGCCCATCGCGACACCGCCGAGCAGCTGGTCCGGATCGCCGCCCCGTTCATCGGCATGATGGCGCTGGTGCGGGTGTCGCTCGGCGGCACCCGGGGGCTGGGCAGCGTCGCCGCCTACTCTCTGATCAACAACGTCGTGCTCCCCGGCGCCCGGCCGCTGCTGGTCGGGCTCGTGTTCGTGCTCGGCATGGGCGCGGCGGGGGTCATGGTCGCGTGGACGGTGCCGGTCGCCGTCTCGTTCGCCGCTGCGACGATCGTGCTCTGGCGGATGATGCGCCGTGTCGAACGCGCCGAGTCGGCCGAAAGCGCGTCGAACGAGTCGGGCTCGGCGGCGGTACGGGAGTTCTGGGCGTTCTCGGGTCCCCGCGGATTCGCGGCGGCCGTCGAGATCGCGCTGGTGTGGGCGAACGTGCCGCTCGTGGCCGTGATGGTCTCCAGCCACGACGCCGGCATCTACGCGACGGCCAACCGCTTCGTGAGCACAGGGACGCTGGTCCTGCAGGCCGCGCGCATCGCGGTGGCGCCGCAGGTGGCGGCGATGCTCGCCCGTGAGGAGAACGACCGGGCCGAACGGCTCAACTCCCTCGCCACCCGATGGGTCGTCCTCGCGTCGTGGCCGATTTACCTTGCGCTGGCCTGTTTCGGGCCGTTCCTGCTCGCTCTCTTCGGCGAGGACTTCACCGGCGGCGCGGCCGCGCTGATCGTGCTGGCGGGGGCGATGCTCCTGGCGCTGGGTGCCGGGAACGTGCAGACCGTCCTGCTCATGGGAGGCAAGAGCACCTGGAGCCTGGCCAACAAGGTCGCAGCCCTCACGATCAACCTCGTGCTGACGCTGCTCCTCGTCCCCCCGTTCGGCATCGTCGGGGCGGCGTCGGCCTGGGCCGTCGCGATGCTCGTCGACACGGTCGCCGCCGCGATCCAGGTGCGCTACCTGCTGGGACTGCGGCTGGACATGCGGAAGATCACCGTCACGGGCCTGTGGGCGCTGGTGTGGTTCGGCTTGGCCGGCGTCGCGCTGCGGCTGGCGTTCGGCACCTCGGCCCTGGTCTTCGGCGTGTACATCGTCATCGCCTGCGCCGGTTACGGCGCCACGCTGTGGTGCCTGCGGGGCAGCCTCGAAGCAGGCGCCCTCCTCGGCGCGATCAAGAACCGCGGCCAGGGCGGGCAAGAAGGCCAGGGCGAAGAAAAGGAGAAGGCGTGAGCAAGGACCTCGTCGCCAGGATGAAGGACCGTTCGCCGCGGGCCCTCAAGGACGCGGCCAACACGGTGACACGGGCCTACGGCATGCGCACCGCGGAGCGGCGGCACCTGCCCGACTTCATGGTCATCGGCACCAAGCGGGGCGGCACGACCTCGTTGTGGAACTATCTGGTCCAGCACCCGCTGGTCATGCCGATGTATCCGGCGTCGCGCGGCCTGAAGAGTCCCTGGTACTTCTACGTCAACTACGCCAAGGGCGACACTTGGTACCGGTCGCATTTCGCCACAGAACGCCAGCTCGACGAGGTCGAGGCCGCGCACGGAACACGGCCGGTGACGGGCGAGGCGTGCCCGTACTACCTCTACTACCCGGCCGCCCCGGAACGGATCGCCGCGCGGATGCCGGAGCTGAAGGTGATCGTCGTGCTCCGGGACCCGGTCAAACGGGCCTACTCCCACTACTGGGAGGCGGTCGGCAAGGGTGTCGAGGACCTCGGCTTCGAGGAGGCCCTGGCCGCCGAATCGGAACGGCTACGGGGTGAGCTCGAACGAATGGCTGCCGATCCGCTCTATTACAGCGAGCCACACGACTTCCACAGCTATCGGGATCGCGGAATCTATCTGCCGCAGTTGGAGCTGTGGACCAAGCACTTCCCGCGCGAAAACTTTCTGATCATGTCGGCGGACGAACTGTACGGGGATGAGCAGGCAGCGGTGGACCGGGTCTGCGGTTTCCTCGGCCTGCCCCCGCACCGGATGAAGAGCGCCGAACGCCACAACCACTTGCCCGCACCGCCGATGAATCCTGAGACCAGGCAGGAGCTCACCGAGTTCTACCGGCCCCATAACCGGGCGCTCTTCGACTGGCTCGGGGAGGACTACGGCTGGCCGAGCTGATCAAGTCGGCCAAAGTGACGACGCGCGGACGTGGCCGTTGGTTTACCTGTGAAAACCGCTAATCCGACTTTGTGCTTTTCGTTGACCACAAGTTGCGATTTGCACTAGCGTAACTCCGTTCTCAAATGTGCGCCCTTGGGCGAAGTGTGGCCTCATCCACTCGCCGGGCGCATCTCGCCTCCGCACATTCCCGGGGAGTCATGGCTGTTCGATCGAGCATCGTTCGCGGGATCCGAGGGCGGTCCCGTGCGTTGACCATCGGCGTCACCACGGCGGCGGTGGTGGGAACGGGAGTCGTCGTCTTCGCGACGCAGGGCGCCCAGTCCACCGCCGCCTCGCTGAGCGCCGCCGCCGTCACGCGCAACGGCACGTCGGCCGGCACGGCCGCCGCCTCCTGCTGGGCGATCAAGCAAACCAACCCCGCCGCCGCAGACGGCATCTACTGGCTTCAGACCCCCAAGCTGGTCGCGCCGGAGCAGTTCTACTGCGACATGACGACCGACGGCGGAGGCTGGGTCCTCATCGGCCGCGGCCGCCAGGCATGGAACTTCGCCTACCCCGGCCAGCAGGGTGCGGCCAACGTCCGCAACACCCCGACCGGCACCGCCGCGTTCAACCCGGCGGCGCTGCCCGGCGACACCGTCAACGGTCTGCTCAACGGCGCCAACGTCAAGGACCTTCCGGACGGCGTGCGGATCAAGCGCGCCACCAACGTCGACGGCACCAAGTGGCAAGAGGTGCGCTGGAAGTTCGCCAAGTCCGCCAGCTGGTCGTGGACCTTCGACGCCGACCCGGCGCACGCGCTCACCTCGGTGAGCTTCGACGGCACCTCGTTCAGCGGTGGCGACACCGGCGACACGGCGCGCGACAGCGCCTTGAGCCCGACGCGCCGGATCTATACGCGGGAGCGCAAGGAGAACGGCTGGGCGCGCGGCTTCGCCTACGGCAGCTATGTCACGGCGGGCAGCAACAGCCCGACCAGCTATCTGTGGAAGTCGGGCAACCTCGGCGGCGACGCGATCCCCTTCGCGCAGGTGTTCATCCGGCCGAAGATCACCAACGTGACGTACCCGGAGATCCCGCAGGGCGGCACCCCGGCCGACACCAAGCCGCCGCTCATCAGCAACGCGTCCTCGGCCACGCCGTGGGGCGTCACCGAGACCACGACCGGCCTGCCCGGTGAGGCGCACCTGGAGGTGCAGGGCTTCGCGGTCAACGGCAACACGATCTACGTTGGCGGCGAGTTCAAGAACGTGCAGAAGGGCCCCAACCCCGCCGCCGGGGAGAAGGTCGCACAGCCCTACCTGGCCGCGTTCGACACCCAGACCGGCGAGTGGAAGTCCGGCTTCCGGCCCAAGCTCAACGGCAGCGTCTGGGACCTCCAGATGGTCGGCGGCAAGCTGGTCGTCGGTGGCGAGTTCACCAAGGCCAACGACGCCGCGAACACCGCCGGGCTCGTCGCGCTCGACCCGGTGACCGGTCAGAACGCACCGGGCTGGCTGGGGAACGTGACCGCCACCGACGGCGGTCCCGCAGTCGTCCGCACGCTCGACCTGCAGGGTGACTGGCTGTATGCGGGCGGCACGTTCACCAAGGTGCGCGGCGGCAACCCGATCACCGCCGACGTGACCCTCGGCCGCGCGGCCCGCTTCCGGGCCTCCGACGGCAAGCCGGACGGCACGTGGAAGCCCAACTTCAGCGCCATGGTGATGGAGCTGGACGCCACGGCCGAGCGGGTCTACTTCGCGGGCCACTTCACCTCGGTGAGCGGCCAGCCCGCCCGCAAGATCGCGGTGCTCGGCACCACCTCGCCCGCGGCGAAGGTGCCCGGTCTGAACGACCAGAACTGGCAGCCCAGCATCGACGACGTCCAGAAGCAGTACCAGCAGATCATCCGCGAGTACGGCGACAAGGTCTGGGTCGGCGGTTCCGAGCACGTCTTCCAGCCGCACACCAAGAGCGCGTTCGACCGGATCCGCGGTGTCATCACCAAGCCGGGCGGCGACTTCCAGGCCGCCGCCGAGATCAACGGCGTGGTGTACGGCAGCTGCCACTGCTACAAGTTCGTCTACCACGACGCCGACAAGTGGCCGACACCGAGCACCTGGTCGCAGATCCAGACGTCCAACGCCGTCATCGCGTTCGACGGCAAGACCGGCGAACCGATGCCCAACTTCTGGCCCAGCCTCGCCACCCGCGCCGGCAACGGTCCGTTCGAGCTGACCCGCGACAACCAGGGCTGCCTGTGGGTCGGCGGTGACGTCAACCGCGGTTCGTGGGCGGGCAGCGGCTACCAATGGGCCGGTGGCTTCGCCAAGTTCTGCGCGAGCGACGCGACCGCGCCCGGCAAACCGTCCAACCTCAAGGCCGCGTCGGTGAACGGCGGGGTCAAGCTGACCTGGACGGGTTCCACCGACAACTCCGGCGCGGTGAAGTACGAGATCCTCCGGGACGACCGGGTCATCGGCGTCACGACCAGCACGACGCTCACCGACCTCGTCGCGGGCGCCCACAGCTACTACGTGCGGGCGGCCGACTGGTCGGGCAACCGTTCCGCCTCCACCGGCGCGGTGACCACCCCGTAAGAATCACCACGTGACAAGCGTGGACGGCCCGGGCCAGGCATCAGCCTGACCCGGGCCGTCCGGCTGTCAGAGCGACTCTGCAGGCACTGCCCCTGGTCACGTGGGGTTCGTATGCTCCCAGTGCGCTAGGACGTCCAGCATCGCTGGGTAGAGCGCGGGGTTCCAGCCGCCTCCGCCACGCTTGAGCCGGTACGTGCGCACGAACATCTCCAGCAGGTAGAGACGCGACAACAACTCCCTTGCCTCGGGAGCGACGCCCAGTGGAGTGAGCTCGTCGTGTGCCGCCGCCTCGACTGCGGCGACGGCCGACTCGAGCGGAGCGCCGCGCAGCACGAGAGCGACCTGGAAACGCCAGTGCAGCAGGTCGAGGCCCACCGGGACGTCTGGGGCACTGTGCTCCCAGTCCCAGACGTGCAGCTCATCTGTGCCCTCGTTGTTTCTGTGGTGACCGACGTTCCAAGGGACCCAATCTCCATGCCAGCGGCCCACTCGGAGCTTGAGATCCCCGTACCGGCGCACCAGCGACTCCAGGGCGCCCGACATGCTCGCGGAAAGCCGCGGTTCGTCGTCCATGGCCGCGATCTCGTCCCGGAGGTGCCGCAGGAACAACGACTCGTCGAACCGATAGACCCGCGCACCGGAGCTCTCAGCGACGGCGAGCAGAGCCGCCGGATCGGGGAGGGCGTCGGGATCGGCGTGCCCGCGTACGCCCAGGGGAAGCGGCGCCGTGACGGTGACCACCAGGTCGCGCCATGCGCCGTGGTGCAGAACGCGGGGCACGCGCAAGGGCCCCGGCTCGCCGACAGCGGCGGCTGCTTCGGCCTCGGTCGCCGCCATCGCCCGGGTGGCCGGGCTCCAGCCGACCTTGGCATAGCCGACAGGGGCACCGTCACCCGCGAAGAGCTGCAGGGTCGGCTTGCCGTTGGGATCGAGTGGCCTCACACCGAGTCCGATGACGATCTCCGGCAGTCCGAGGACCTCGCGCAGATGCTCGCCCAGTAGATGGTCAGCGGGCGCCACATCCTCTCGCACGCCCACTGTCAACCTATGGCGGATCAGAAGTGGAGCCAGACCGACACGGAATCCTGCCCCCAGCACCGCCCTGGTAGCGCGAACCTTGCCGGAACGCAGGCGGTTGTAGCGTGTCAGGCTGGCCGCCGCAGCAGCGGATCCGGCAAGTGGTACGAGAAACCTGGCAGAGGCCGGATTGGGCACCACGGCATAACGTTCAGCCACGCGGTATCCGGCGGGCAGATCTCCCAGCGTTACGTGGACCTCCGAGGAGTCGCCCCACAGGCGGGAGATGAGCTCGCGCAGGGACGGGGACGCCGTCAGGGTTCCTCCAGAGCAGGTGCTACGTCAGGACGTTCGACTTTATCGCCCGCTCATCTCCCACAGGGCCTGTAGCGGCAACAGCAGGAGCTAGAAGCGGACGCACGGCGAAGGCGACCGTCACCAGTAGGACGACTCCGTAAAGCCAGCCAGCCGGGATGTCGGTCAGCCAGTGCTTGCTCACATACAGGCGAGTGAATCCCTCTACGTACGCCAGCGTGGCCAGCAGGGCCCAGCAAATGGCGCGCACTCGCTTGCTCACCTTGACGTAGGCGAAGAGCAGGAACAGAGCCATGCCCGTGATACAGATCAGCCGGGCACAACCCCCGGAGGGGAACGTGCCGGTCGTGTTCGGCGGGTGGCCGCGGTCCACGATGCGGCTCATCCCCATCTGCTGGAAGTGCTCCACGACAATCATCGTCAGCATGACCGTGACCGGGACCCAGCGCCGTCCTGCCGGGGCCAGGAAGGTCAGCAGCGCGCCCGCGATCAGGCCGAACGACCAGATCTGGTACATGTCGCCTATCTGGCCGATGGCCAGCAGGGCGTCGTACCAGCCGTCGGTCTGGTGGCGCTCCACCCAGCGATAGACCGAATGGTCGACCGGCCCGTCCAGGAGAGCGATGGCCTCCCCGAACGGGATCGCCAAAACCGTGATCACGAAGACCCCGGCACCCAAGAAGAAGACGAAGGCACCGGTCGGCCCTACCGTTTCGGTGGCCTGATCCTGAAGGGTCCGCAACCTGCTTGGTGCGACCTTCGCGCCGCCACGGAAAGACAACGCGAGACTCGCCGCCAGCACGACGACGGTGCCGACGATTCCCCCGATGATCCCTAGAAGCATTCAGGGAGTATCCCACGCGTTATGCCCGTTATGGACCATTTAGTATGTCGTCACTCAGGGTGATTCAGGGGTTCTGTTGCCCCGAACCGGTCATCGCATCCGCTACGCACCCATAGGATTCCAAGGCTGCACATGAGGAGAAACAGGGGGCCTCTTATGGCGTTCCGGCCGCGTACCGCATGCGTCCTGACGGCGCTCGCGTTCTCGACCCTTGCCGCCTGCGGCGGTGGGGACAAGGACTCCCCGCCGGCCGCTCAGAGCCCGTCCACGCCTGCGCAGCAGCAGGCGTCGTCCCCAGCCAAGCCGGGGGCCGCCCCCAAGGTCCAGCCCAAGGCCAAGACCACGGCCCCGGCCTCCCGGCAGGCCCCGTACCTGAACCCGCCCGCCGTCGGCCGGACGGGCGCCGTCTGCGGTACCGCCGTGAACGACGCGTCCGCCGAGTACGCCCTCAAGGTCGCCCGCGGCCAGGTCAAGTGCAGCGAGGCGCGCACCGCCTTCACCAACTATTTCGGCTACGTCCGCGCCCGCGAGGCCGCCGGCTACGGCTACGACGGCCGGGCGGTCAAGATCAAGGGCGGCTGGATCTGCCGCCCCCACGCCAAGGGCGACGTCACCGGCCGCTCCATCGACTGCACTAAGAGCGGCTCCCTGGTCAACGCCACCGTCATCCGCACCTGACGCATCATTCGCAGTCACGTTAACGACGTTTCCCTGGTGCCGGATATCTCCCCATAGCCAGATCGTCACTAATGGCCTGTCCAGGGCATACCTGCGCCGGGAATTGGTCTCTTCCGGCCTCGGAATGTGCTCATCCGAAACCGGTACGGCCTGCCTCACATGCGTTGGGGGGCGGGCTCGGGGTGGTCATCGGGGGTGGGCT
>NZ_JBIRAZ010000055.1:0-15955 GCF_044326415.1 Actinomadura sp. 6N118
AACGGACCGTCGCCCGCCAGGTCTTCAAACTGCTGGAGCGAAGGCCCGCTGAGGAAAGCCGAACAGTCACCGACAACCTCCCGCTGGCGGCTTGACGGATATAGCAGCCTCGAAAAGTCACGCTAAGAGCGCCGAGTTGAGCTCCTTAGCGTGACTCCTCGTTCCGATGTCTCTCGCGCGGGGGTCTTTGCAGGTCACCGGTGGTTCTCGATGTGCGGCTCGGTCAGGATGATCGGGGTGCCGGGACGCTGGGTTGGGGCAGTAGATCGGCTAGGGCGGTTCGGATGGCGGCGCGGCTGACACCGTGGGTACGGGCGAGCGCAGCGATCGAGGCGCCCTGCTCGGTGTAGGCCGTCCGCGCTTCCTCGCGCCGGGTTCCGTCGAGTGCGGGCGGGCGGCCGCGGTAGCGGCCTTCGGCCTCGGCGGCGGCGATCCCCTCGACGGTGAACTCGTTCTGGAGGTCGCGCTGGAACTGGCCGACGGCTGTGATGACGTTGATCAGCAGGTCTGTGGTGGCGTCGCCTGCGGCGAGGTCGTGGAAGTTCGACAGCGGCCCGGACATTACCCGCAGGACGACGCCGCGGGCTTGGCACCAAGCGCGGACGTTGTAGATGTCGACCAGGTCGCGGCAGAGTCGGAACAGTTCCGACACCGTCAGCGTGTCGCCGGGGTGCGCGACGGCGGCGACCTTCGCGAACGCGGGCCGCTCCAGCGCCGGGATCTTCGAGGTGGTCGCCGGGTCCTCGAACAGTCGCACTCCATCGGCGGGGCGGAAGCCCCCGGCGATGCCTTCGGGACACGTTCCGGATCGGAGGGTCTACGCCGACGGCCGGCTGGCCGGGCAAGGCGCCGCGTTGAGCGGGAGTGACGGCTGAGGGCCTGTTCAGGGACTGGAGGGTGTCAGTGCGGGATGGTGAGGAGGACGCGGCCGCGGCCGCCGGCATCCACGCGGTCGTGGGCTTTGGCGATGTCGGTGAGTGGGTAGCGGTCGCCGATATCGACGGTGAGGGCGCCGACGGCGGCCGCGGAGGTCAGGTCGCGGGCGGCGTGGCGTTTGGCGCCGGTGGGGAAGTCGTCGCTGCCCATCAGGCGCAGCGTGACGTTGTTGAACAGCAGGGTCCAGAAGGGGATTTCGGTGCGGTCGGCGCGTGTTGCGTACGCGGCGATGGTTGCGCTGTTCGCAGCGACGGCGTTGTCCAGGTCGGCGTTGTCGGACAGGGACACCTCGATGATCCGGTCCACTCCCTGGGAGGTGTGGGCGCGGATGTCGGCGGCGGGATCGTCGGCGTCGAGGGCGACGGTGTGGGAGACGACCGCCGGATCGACCCGGTCCAGTTCGGCGGCGCGGCGCACAGTGCCGATGACGGTGGCCCCGCCCCAGGCGGCGAGTTGGGCGGCCAGCGACCCGACCCCGCCGAGGACACCGTTGACCAGGACGACCTTCCCGTCGACCGGGCCGTCGGCGAACACGGTGCGGTGCGCGGTGATGCCGGGGATGCCCAGGCTCGCGCCCAGATCGTCGGACAGGTGGTCGGGCAGCGGGACGGCCAGGTCTGCGGGGACGACGGTGTACTGGGCGGCGGTACCGAAGGGCCGGTAGGACTGGGCGCCGTAGATCCACACGCGCTGCCCGGTACGGCGCGCCTCGACGCCGTCGCCGACCGCGTCGATGACGCCGGCGGCGTCACTGTGCGGGATCACGCGCGGGTAGGGCATGCCTGATCCTGTCCAGCCGGCGCGTTTCTTGGTGTCGCCGGGGTTGACGCCCGAGACGGTGACGCGGACGCGGACCTCTCCGGGGCCGGGGGCGGGGTCGGGCACCTCGCCGACCTGCAGCACTTCAGTGGCGGGGCCCTGTTCGTCGTACCAGGAAGCATGCATGGTGGTGCCTTTCGTTGTCTGTCGGCTCGCCGATGCGCTCAGCGGCGAGGGATCGTGTGGGTTGGCGCTAGGAGCCTGGCTTGGGGTTGCCCTTGGCGAGGGCCTCGCGGATCCAGGCGCGTTCAGCCTGGCTGGTGGCCCGGGCGGTGAGCAGCATGCCGCGCCGGTAGGGGTCACTGACGTCATCGGCGCGCAGCGGCTTGTCGCCGTCGTAGAAGAAGCTCGCCGATTCCTCCAGGAAGGCGAGCCGACGCCGGAGTACCGCGTGCTGGTCGGCGACGTCGGGCAGCAGGGACAGGAACGCCAAGATGGTGAACCAGCGGGAGAAGTCGGTGAGCTCGTGCGCGGCCGGCTCGCGCAGTCGCCGGAGCATGTCCGCGCGGCCCGCCTCGGTCAGGTTCAGCACATACCGGCCGGCTCCTGCTTCTGGCGCGGGTCGCCGCTCGATCAGTCCCGCCTTGGCCAGGCGGTTGACCGCCGGGTAGAGGGTGCCGTCGCTGACCGGCCGGCTGTATCCGGTGAGCTGCGTGATGCGACGGCGCAGCTCGTGTCCCGGAAGGGGGCCTGCGGCCAGGAATCCGAGGATGGAAAGTTCCAGCATTCCTCCAGCATGGCACATCGATTCGATGTGAGCATCGAATCGATGCTACGGTCGTGGTGGTCCTGCCGTTCGTCTCGAACACCACCTCGCAGGCAGGGAGAATCGCCCGCGCCCTCGCCGCACTCGGGTAGCTGCCGTGGTGGCACGTTGAACACCCCATGCACGGCGCGTCGGGTTTCACGCTCTTCTCGGCCCCTGGTGGAACGCAGGACACCGTCACCCTCGGCCGCTGGGCCAGCGAAGTCGTTCCGGCCGTACGCGAAGCAATCGCGAAGGAGGACGGCTAGGGGGCGGCTATCAGCCGTCCGCCGAGATGCCCCGTACGGACAGGAACACAACTGCCGGACCGTGGTGGTCTCGGCGTGGCCGCCGCGGCGACGCACATCCGCGCGCCGCCGCATACCGTGGCCTGGCTGTCATAGTCGCCGCGCTCGGCCGGGTTGGAGAAGGTAGTGCCCGACAGCTCGTGCACCATCGTGCCGATCAGATCGACGATCCCGCCGATGTGCGGCTGGCCTTCTGACCGGAAGTCCTAGCGTCCTTCGCCCAGGAGACTTTTGGTGATGGACTCCAATCGTGCCGCGGTGCCCCGGTCGAAGGACGGGCCTGTCAGGCTGAGCCGACGGCCTTCGGAGTATGCGCTCAGTGGTTCGTCCGGCGGGCCGTCGATGATGTCCACGATCGGGGCGACGCCCACCGCGACCGGCAGTCCAGCGGCCTTCATCCGCTCGACCTGGGCCGCCGTCTGGGGATCGAACTCTCCCGCGAGGTTGCCCGCAACGTTGCCGGGAAACACGAGCGCATAGCGGATCCGGCTGCCGGGGTGAGCGTCGGCGTAGGAGACGCCGAGCAGGTCGTTGAGCTTGCCGCCCTGGAACAGGGCCTCGAAACCGTCATAACCGCGTTTCAGTTCGAGGTCGTCCCAGTGGATCTGCCCGACGGGCACGCCCGGTCCCGCGACGTTCACGATGACCGGCTCTGGGGCCTTGTCCAGCAGGCCGGCGAGGCCGTGCCCGAGCAGATAGCGGCTGAGGTAGTACAGGGCGAACTGGTGCTCGAAGCCGTCTGAGGTCTCGCGGCGGTACGAACGGAAGAAACGGGTGCACAGGACGAGCGCGTCGATGGAGGAGAACCGGGTCGCGATCTCCTTGATGACCCGCTCGTTCTCGCCGATCAGGCTGAGGTCGGCCAGAAGAAACTCTCCGCCGTCGTTGACGAACCTCTCCCCGTTGGCCGGGTCGTGCCCGATGGCCAGGACGTTGTCGCCGCGCTCGATATAGGTGCGGGCGAGTGCCTTCCCCAGGCCGGCGGTGCCGCCC
This sequence comes from Actinomadura sp. 6N118, assembly GCF_044326415.1. NCBI lineage: Bacteria > Bacillati > Actinomycetota > Actinomycetes > Streptosporangiales > Thermomonosporaceae > Actinomadura > Actinomadura sp. 6N118. The sequence goes on from NZ_JBIRAZ010000055.1 coordinate 3,802, forward strand.
GGGATGACGATGTTCTTCATGCTCTCTCTTCCTATGACCGTGACTTGAGGGTGAAGGTGAGCGCGGCGGCGAGAACCAGGGCCGCGGTGATGACGTACATGCCGACCGATATCGCGGAGTCGTAGCCGCCGTCGTCCGCGGCTGCGAAGAAGACGGTGCCCACGCCGGCGACACCCAGCGTGGCGCCGAACTGCTGGCCGGTGCTCCAGATGCCCGAGGCGGAACCGGCGTGCTCGACGGGGACGGCCGCGAGGAACATCGTGGTCAGCGGTGGCATGATCAGGACCGTTCCGACGCCGAGCAGGAACAGGCCGGGCACCAAGGCCCACCCGGTCGTGTCGGCCGAACCGGACTCGGCGGCGACCAGCACGGCGGCACTACCCGCTGCGCCCGCGAGGGAGCCGACCAGGATCACGCGGTAGCCGAAGCGGTGCGTGAGACTGCCGACGAATGAGGTCAGGACCAGGGCTCCAGCGATGAGCGCGATGCTGACCAGCCCCGCGTCGAGGGCCGAATAGCCCAGGCCGCTCTGCATCCACACCAGGATCACCAGATTGAAGCCGCTGAAAGCCGCGAAGGCGACCAGCTCGACGACCAGCGCGGCGGTGACGACCCGCTTGCGCAACAGCTCCATGGGCAGCAGTGCGCCCGCCCGGCGCTCCGGTCGGCGATTCTCGATGACGGCCAGTCCCGCCACGGCCGCGATGCCCGCGATCAGGCAGGTCCAGATCCAGATCGGCCAGCCGAAGGTGCGGCCTTCCAGGAGCGGGAACACGATGGCGACCAGCCCGGCGGTGAGCACTCCGGCGGCGAGCCACCGGGGGCGTACGCCGTCGGTGACCCGGCTCTCGGGCACCAGCCATGCACCCAGGGCGACCAGCGCGACGGCGACCGGCACGGTCACCATAAAGATCATGTGCCAGCCCAGCCCGCCGAGATCCGCAGTGATCAGCACGCCGCCGAGCACCAGCCCACCCGCCTGGGCGGCCCCGGAGACCAGGCCGAACATGCCGAAGACCGTGCCCCGCTCGCGTCCGCTGAACATGCTGTAGAGGATGCTCATCACCTGCGGGGCGATCGCGGCGGCGGCCAGCCCTTGAGCCGCACGCGAGATGATCAGCATCTCCACGCTGTTCGCGAGGCCGGACCACAGGCCGGTCACGGCGAAGGCGGCCACTGCATACAGGAAGACCTGCTTGCGGCCCAGGAGATCGCCGACCCGGGCGAATGTGATCAATGCTGCGGCGAAGGCGAGCAGGTAGGCGGCCGAGATCCACTCCAGGTCGGTGGGATCGGCTCGCAGATCTTGCTGGATGGCGGGCAGCGCGACGTTCACGATCGTGACGTTCAGCAGGTCCAGCATGAAGGCGATGATCAGCACGACCATCGCCGCCCACCGGCGTGGGTACGGTGCGTCGGTGCCGGGCCTGTCGGATAGCGCGGTCTCGGTGTTCACTCAGCAAGGCCTTTCCCGAACCGTTGATGATGGACCGATCGGTCCCGTCATGGCGGACCGATCGGTCCGCGCTCTGAATGCATCGTTCTTGCTTGAGCGTCACCCTGTCAACTCCGGTAATCCAAAACGGACCGATCGGTCTGCTACCGTGTCAGCATGGCCCGAAGGCCCTCACCTCAAGCGCGCGAACGCATCCTGGACGCTGCGACCGACCTGTTCGATCGGTACGGCGTGCACGCCGTGGGCATGCAGCGGATCATCGACGAGGCAGCCTGCGGAAAGAACCTGCTCTACCGCGAGTTCAGCAGCAAGGACGAACTGGTGGTGGCCTATCTGCAGCGGGGCAGCACGCATTGGAACACCACGCTCGCCCGCGCGCTCGCCGGCGCCACGACGCCGGAAGAGCAGCTCGTCGAGCTGGTGCGCATCGTGGGTGACAGCGTGCCGGGGACCCGGGGCTGTGGGCTGCGCAACACCCTCGCCGAGTACCCCGACCGCGACCATCCCGCACATCGGTTCGTCGTGGAGCACCTCGAGATGGTCCGCAGCCAGCTTCGTGATCTGGCCGCGCGTACCTCCACGGCCGACCCGGACCAGCTCGTCGACCGGATCCTGCTGATCATCAACGGCCTCTACTCCCCAGACAGCGCCATTGTCGAGGAGGGCAGAGCCGCGACGGCGGCGGTACGTCTGGCCAGGGAGGTCGTGTCGTCCTGACCAGCTACAAAGCCGTCCATGAGGCTTCGCGTCCATCAGCGAGACGACTCCGGCCGGGTAGTCCACGCTTCCCGCGGTGAGCTCCATGCAAGCGTGCTAGGGGGCGGCCATCATCCGTCAGACCTCACCTGTTGCGCGTTAGCCATCAGCCATCAGGGGATGATGCCGAGATGCCCAGCTCGGACAGGAAGGCTGCGGCGGCGGGGGAGGGCTGGAAACGGCTCCAGATGAGGTGCTCGATGCGGGCCGGGGCGTCGCGGACCCGGACGGTGGGCAGGTCGGGGAGGTTGGAGACGAAGGCGGCGGGCAGCATCCCGATACCCAGGCCCTGCCGGATCAGGCGGGCCATGAAGTCAGGGGCTGAGATCTCGAAGGCGACCTCGCGCCGCACTCCGGCCGCCGCGAAGGCCTCGTCCGACTGGACCCGCCCGGCGCTGCCCGCCGGGAAGTCGACGAACGGCTCGTCCGCCAGCCGGTGCAGGTCCACGTGTTCCATGTCCGCCAGCGGATGGCCGGGCGCCACCACGGCGACCAGTTCGCCGCGCGCCAGCTCCCGGCCGCGGACGCCCTTGGGCCGTACGTCCAGCGGAAGCCCCAGGAACGCGACGTCCATGGTGCCCTGGCGGACCCGTTCGATCAGGTCCTCGCTCGCCCCCGAGCGAAGGCTGATCCGTACCTTTCGATGGCGCAGGTGGAACTGCTTCAGCGCGGCAGGTAGATCGACCGCGGTGACCGTGGGAATGGCGCCGATGGTGAGGCTGCCGCGGATCTCGCCGGCGGCGGCCGCCACCTCCGCCCGGGCCCGCTCGGCCGCGTCGAGAGCCTGGCGGGCTGCGGGGAGGAACGCCTCCCCGGCCGGCGTCAACCGGACGCGGCGGCTGGTGCGCTCGAACAACTTGGCACCCAGCTCGCGTTCCAGCCGCGCGATCTGGTGGCTCAGCGCTGACTGGACGACCAGGCACTGCTCGGCGGCACGGGTGAAGTTGCTCGTCTCCGCCACGGCGACGACATAACGCATCTGCTGAAGCTCCACAGATCAATCGTGATACACGATCGATCCGATGACAAATATGTGTTGGACTCATTGATCGTTCGTCGCCGAAGCTGGATGCATGACGACGAGACCCCATCCGGACGGCGGCCTGTCACGCGGACTGCTCCTGCTCATGTCGGTGGCGAGCGGGCTGGCGGTCGCGGGCAACTACTTCGCGCAGCCTTTGCTTGACCTGATCAGCCGGGAACTGGACCTTGGTCCCTCGCTGGCGGCGCTGGTGGTGACAGCCGCGCAGGCCGGATATGCGCTGGGGCTGATCCTGCTGGTGCCGCTCGGTGACCTGCTGGAGCGGCGACGGCTTGCCGTCTCGCTCTACGCGGCGACCGCGGTGTTCCTGCTGGTGTCAGCCACCGCGGCCAACGGCACGGTGCTCCTGATCAGCACGGCCCTGACCGCACTGACCTCGGTCGGAGCGCAGGTCGTGGTGCCGTTCGCGGCGACGCTGGCAGCCCCGGAAGAGCGTGGCCGGGTGGTCGGCACGGTGATGGCCGGGCTCATGCTCGGGCTGTTGCTCGCGCGCACCGCGTCCGGAGCAATGTCGGAGCTGGGCGGATGGCGGACGGTCTACTGGGTGAACGCGGCCCTGATGGCCCTGATGGCGGTGCTGCTGCGAGTCTTCTTGCCCCGGCTAGGCGGCGACGGCCAACGACTGTCCTACCCAGGGCTGCTGCGCTCGACGGTGGCGATGTTCCGGTACGAGCCACTGCTGCGCTGGAGGGCGGGCATTGGGGCCTTGAGCATGGCTTCGTTCAGCGTTCTGTGGACGGCACTGGCCTTCCTGCTTGTGCGGTCACCGTACGGCTGGTCGGAGTCGGCCATCGGCCTCTTCGGCCTGGTCGGCGCCGCAGGGGCGCTCACCGCCATGGTGGCGGGGCGGCTGTCCGACCGCGGATACGTCCAGATCGTGACCGGCGCCGGGACGGTCCTGCTGTTGGCGTCCTGGCTGCCGATCGCCGCTGGCGCACGCTCACTGATCTGGCTGCTTGTCGGCGTGGTCGTGCTGGACCTCGCGCATCAGGCGGTGCTCAACAGCAACCAGAACGTCCTCTACGCACTCCGGCCCGAGGCCCGCAACCGGATCAACTCCGCATTCCTGACGACGTTCTTCGTCGGCGGCGCGGTGGGCTCCTCGCTGACTTCGGTGGTCTGGGTGCACAGCGGCTGGACCGGCGTGTGCGTCCTGGGCGCCGGCTTCTCGACCGGGACCGTCGCGCTCTGGGTCCTGGAGCGCGTCTCCGTCAATCGAACGACCGAAGATTCCCCAGCTGACCAGGGCGTACGCGACCTGGTCACCACCACCGCCAAAGGAAAATGAGCATGTCGCGCACTGTACTGATCACCGGAGCCACCGGCACCGTGTCGACCGCACTGATGAACGCGCTCGAAGGGGCCGACGTGAAGCTCCGCACCCTCGTACGCGACGAATCCAAAGCGAAGGGCCTACGCGAGCAGGGCACTGAGGCCTACGTCGGCGACCTCGATGACCCCGGGTCGCTGCCCCCCGCCTTCGAGGACGTTCACGACGTATGGCTGCTCACCCCGAACGGCCCGCGCGCTCCCGAGAACAACATGAACGCCGTGTGGGCCGCACGCCAAGCCGGTGTGGAACGCATCGTGCGCCTGTCGGTCGTCGGCGCGGCACACGACGCGCCCAACCGCAGCGGCAGACTGCACGCGCTCTCGGACCAGGAGATCGAACGGTCTGGCATGCGCTGGACGATCCTGCGTCCGCACTGGTTCATGCAGAACCTGCTGAACGAGGCCGCCGACATCACCGCCACCGGCACCTTCTCCCTCAACATGGACTCAGCCCGCCTCGGCATGATCGACGTACGCGACATCGCCGAAACCGCCGCCCGCGTACTCCTGGACGACCCCGACCGCCATCACGGCCACACCTACACCCTCACCGGCCCGCGCTCACTGACCTTCGACCAAGTCGCCCACCACCTGGCAGCCGCACTCGACAGGCCCGTCACCTACCTGCCGAGCAGCGACGACGCCAAGCGCAAGACACTGCTCGGCTATGGCGTGCCGAAATGGATCGTCGACATGCTTGAGGAGTACGCGCAGGCGTACGCCTCCGGATGGGGAGACTTCACCACCGACACGGTCGCCGACCTCCTCGGCCGCCCACCGCGCGACATCGCCGACTTCGCCCGCGGCCACGCCGAAACTTTCACCCCTTGATCAGCGGTGCAGGGCGGTCGTTCTCACGGGCGCGGCGCCCCGGCAATGATGTCGTTGGCGACTATTTCAGCAGGGGAAGCTCTCTGCGATGTCCGACCGCCTGACGTCCGGGAGCAGGCGGTTCCATTCCTGACTGCCTGGGAAAGAGTGGGCCTGGCAGGCGTGGTCCAGTGCCCAGGGTTGGGAGAGAGTCCACCAGCGGGCCGCTCCCGACACTCCGACGATGGCGAGCCAGTTACCGGATGGGTCGAAGAGCAGGGCGCGTACGGGGCCTTGCTGGCTGGCCAGGGTGAACGTTCGCGTGCGGGTGCGGATGTCCCATAGAGCTACTGATCCGTCTTCAGCCCCGATGGCCAGGGTATCGCCGGTGGCGTTGTAGGTGAGCGCCGTTACTGGTGCGCTGAGGGCGGTCAGACGTTGGGGCGGACCGGTGTGGTTACGGGGACTGAGTTCGACGTTGCGGTCGGCGCCGATGGCCAGTGTCTGGTTGTCGGGGCTGAAAGCGAGAGCCCGTACGGTGCTGGAGGCGGTCTGGATGGTCTGGTCGGCGAGGCCGCTGGGCGTGATCGTCCACGTGCGGATGTGGTTGTCGTATCCGCCGGCTGCGGCCAGGGTGCCGTCGAGGCTGATGGCAATCCCTTGCTGGGGGCCGACTGTATTGGCCAGGATCAGGGTGCGGTCGTGGCGCTTTTCCGGGTGCCGCAGGTCCCAGAGCCGGAACTGCCCGTTGTTGCCTCCGGCTGCGAGCAGGTGCCCGCCGGGGCCACCGCGGGCCAGGCCGTGGACGGGGCCGTCCATGCGCAGGTGGCGGCATCTGTCCCCGATGCGGTAGTGGATGGTGTTGTCGCCGGCGGTTACGGCCGGGCCGCCGGGACTGTAGGCCGTGGCTCGGACCGTCTTGCCGGTGCAGCCGTCGCCGTGCCAGCCGCCGGTGTCCCACAGCGCGACGCTGTGGTCGCTGGCACCGCTGACCAGTTGGTGCCCGGTGCGTGGGAAGGCCACGGTGTGCACGGAGGCGCTGTGGCCGGCGAGTGCGGTGAGCAGGCGGCGGGTGGGCACGTTCCACAGCAGGACACGTTGGTCTTCTCCGGCGGTGGCCAGTACCTGTCCGTCGGCGCGGAAGGCCAGGCGCCAGATTTCGTCGCTGTGGTTGAGGGACCCGGCAGGCCGCCAGTCGGAGGTCCGCCACAGGTGGACGACGCGATCCCTGCCGGCGGCGGCCAGGAGTGCACCGTCTGGGCTGAAGGCAACGTCGTAGAGGGGCCCGTTTCCCGCCTTGAGGATGGGTGGCATCGATTCCGTGCGGTCACCGGGCGAGGTTGCGGATGGGAGGCGCCACAAGCGCACCGTTCCGTCTTTCCCGGCACCGGCGACCATGGTGCCCTGGGGGTGGAGTGCCAGCCCCGGCATGGCGTTGGTCCAGGCAGGTGACGGTACGGCTTCCAGCCCTTGCACTCGAAGGAGTTGCACACCGGTGCCGCTCATGGCGAGGGTGGTTCCGTCGGCGCTGAATTCCAGGGCTCCCAGGGCCACGCCGTGCCGCAGGGTGGTGCTGGCGAGTAGCGCGCCGGAGTGCGCCTGCCACAGCCACAGCTGTTTGTGGTCGGCGCCCGCGACCAGGGAGCCGTCCGGGCTCACCGCGATGGCCTGCAGCCGCTTGGAGCGATCGGTCACCGTCCAGAGCCGCTTGCGTCGATGTACGTCCCAGGTGGCGGCCTGGCCGATGTTGTCGCTGGTGGCCAGGATCCGGCCGTCGTCGCTGATACTGGTGGACCACAGCGCCCCGGGATGGGGAGGCAGCCGGCCGATGAACCCCTGAGCCTGGGTGCTCAGCAACGCCCCGCGCGTCTGCGGGGTGCGTCGCTGCCGGTATGCGGCGGCGGCGAGCAGGGCGGAAACGTCGGGACGGGTACGGGCGAGCCGGGCCGATTCCCCCGACAGCAACCCGGCGATGGTCAGCTGGCGCTCGCGCTGCGCTGCGGCCTTCTGTTCCCAGGCAAAGCCGGCCGCGCCCGTCACCAGCAGGGCCAGTGCGGCCAGCGCCGCGGTCAGGGCACGCAGCCGGCGGACCCTGGCGCGTTCGGCGCGGGCCTGGGCTTCCTGGTGCGCCATCGAGGCGCGCACGAATGCCTCCTCGCGCGCTCCCAGGACGTGGCGGACGGCCAGATCGCGGGCTGCGGCGAGCCGCACGCCCTGGTACAGCAGGTGAGGGTCCTGGTCCTCCTGTATCCAGGCCCGGGCGGTTTCCTGGAGTTGTTGCTGCGCGCGCAGGGCGGCGCGGTCCTCGCTGATCCACGCACTCAGATCGGGCCAGGCCCGCAACAGCGCCTCGTGGCTGATCTCTACGCTGGTGGTACTGGTGGTCAGCAGGCGGGCCCGGGTGAACGCCTCGACCACCGCGTCCGCGCAGGGATCGGTTTCGATGAGGTCGGCGCGATCGGCCGGCCGACGCACGTCGTCCTCGTGATCACCTACCCTCACCATGCTCAGCATCATGGGCCGCACCGCCCGCTGCTGTTCGGAGGTGAGTTCGTCGTAGACGCGGGCGGCGGTGGCGGCGATGGCCCCGTGGACGCCTCCGGTGCGCTGGTAACCGGTGACGGTGAGCACGCCGTCGTCGTTGCGATGCTGCCAGGTGGCGCGCAGGGTATGCGACAGCAGCGGCAGGGCCCCAGCAGCGCACCAGTCGGCGTCGGGGGCGGCGCCCAGGTCCCGTAGCAGCACCTCCACCAGCCCCGGCTCCAGTGTGAGCCCCTCGGCGGCGGCCGGCTCGGTGATCGCCTGGCGCAGCTCAGGGACGGTCATCGGCCCTAGCGGCAGCGCCCGCTTGCGCAGCGCGGACAGCAGAACGGGGTGGGTCAGGCAGTGTCCGTAGAAGTCGGCGCGCACACCGAGCACCACCGGCAGGCCGTCGGTCGCCTTGCGGCACAGTTCCTCAATGAACACCTCGCGTTGGTCTTGCGAGCCGCACAGGGTGAACAACTCCTCGAACTGGTCCACGATCACCAGCGCGTAGGACTCCAGTGACCGCCGGGCCTGGAGGCCGCGCAGCACCTGCAGCGGATCGGAGGTGGGCGTCAGATACAACGTCGCTGGGATGCCCGGCAACCGAGCCGGCAGGGCACCACGAGCCACTGCCACGGCCAGCCCGGCGCGCAGCAGCGACGACTTGCCGATTCCCGACGAGCCGATCAGCACCGCCGGATACCCCGTGGTACTCGCATCGGCCAGCAGCCCCAGCAGGTCGGCGACCGCCCGGTCACGGCCGAAGAACCACCGCGCGTCCTCCGTGCCGAACGAGGTCAGCCCCGGGTACGGGCACCTGCCGCTGATCGGTTTCGCCGCCAGGGCGAACAGAGTCCCACCAGCGCCCAGTTGGTCATCGCAGGCGAGCGCGAACGGTTCGCTCGGCCGCTGGTGCCCGTTCTCCAGCCGGCTCAAATAGCCCTTGTTGGTCCCCAACTCCTTGGCAAGCTTCGCCAGCGACAGGCCCGCCGTCCGGCGCCGTCGGCGCAGCTCCGAACCAAAGGTGGCCTCTTCCCCATCCGGCCCGGGCCCTGCGTCCCCAACCGGTTCGGCCGCAGGGGCCACTTGGTCGCCACCCAGTTCCATGACATCGCCTCTCGCCCGTCCGCTGAAGGCCCCACCTTCAACATCGCCGCGAGCATACGGCTACGCACTGTCATGACACTGGGACATCGAGTGAGACGTTCCTGTTCGCGAGGGTTTCCAGGTGCTAGACCACTCAGGAAACCCCCAACCCCTTTCTGCGGGCCACAGCTGTGCCCAAACTCCCGTTGTGCGTCGGCCTCTCCCCAGGGCGACGCGGCGAGGGCGGTGGTGCCACAGGCGGCGCGCCCAGCGGCAGCACCGCCCCGCCACCCGATCAAGCCAGCAAAGGGAGCATCCAACAATGCCCACCACGACCATCACCCGCATCATCGCAGCGGCGGTTCCCATCATCGAGGCTCTCACCATGACCGGCATGACCGCGCCGCCCGCATCCGCGCACAAGTCTCCCGCGCCCGCTCACGCTTCCACCTCCGCCGCTCAGTGCGGAGGATTTGCATGGGCGCTCAGTAAGCGGTGGGGGACTCCGTCCAAATCAAAATGCTCCGTCATGGGGCGTCCAGGCGTCGTGGTCGGTATCCGCTGGACGACTGACCGCCGCTCAAGCGTCTGTGTCGAAGCTTGGGGCACGGGCAGATGGAATGCGGTGGGGTGTGCGGCAGTTCAGGTGGCGGCACAGTTCCCTGGGGCAACGTCCTGGACGTTCCCACGATCAGGGCATGGAGTCTCAGCCCCATCGCCGGCGCTGGAGTGAAATGGACGCATTAGAGGCGGCAGGCTCGGGGCTGACCGCCTGGCCCCCCACCGGTCCGGGGTCAGGGGGTTCTCGCCAGCATCGCCGCGATGCCGTCGAGCTGGTGGCGCAGGCCGAACTCGAAGAGCTCGTCGAGGTCGGTGATGCTGGTCGCGTCGGCGGGGACGGAGGCCGCGAGGGCGGGGAATCGGCCGGGCCCGAACAGCTCCGCGTGCAGGGCGCGCTCGGCGGCGATCCGTTCCTGCCCGGTGACACCGGTGTCGTGCTCGGCCTGCACCTCCAGCGCGTTGCTCGCGGCGATGCCGCCGACGTAGCCGTCGAGCGCGAACACGGTGTGCAGCATGTCGTGCCGGCTGAGCCCTAGGCCCTCCAGAGCGCGCAGCTCCCAGTCGACCATCCGGATCCCGCTGGACACTGCGGGTGGGCGGACGAGCGAGTTGTGCATGATCGTGGGTAGCCACGGGTGCCTGCGGTAGGCGCGCCACTGCAGCCGTGCCGCAAGTTCGAGCTTGGCGCGCCAGCCGGACGGGCCGGGCTCGGGCGGCTCCTCCTCGCCGAACGCCACATCCGCCATCAGGCGCAGCAGCTCTTCCTTGTCCGGGATGTAGCGGTACAGCGACATGGGGCCGACCTCCAGGTGCGCGGCCAGCCGGCGCATCGTCAGCGCGTTGAGCCCGTCGCGGTCCGCGAGCCGGATCGCCGCCCGGATCACCACCTCTCGCGTCGTGCCCGGCTCGACCGTGCCCTGCGCCCTTGGCCTGGCCGTGCCCGGGGTTCCCGGTTCGGCCTCGTCCAGGACGTGCGGCCCGGACGCGTCCTGGCCGGGCCGCTCCTCGGTGTGCGGACGTTGGAGAACGATCGAACCGCCGCCGGGCACGGTCCGCACCCAGCCCTGATCGCGAAGGACGCCGAGCGCCTTGGCGGCCGTGGCCATGGCCACACCCTGCTCCCAGACGATCTGCCGCGTGGACGGATCTTCGACCACAAGAAGAGGCTCGTAGGGAAGATGCGGCAAACCGGAGTGCGAGTCCTCGCCGGCACCGACAATGGCAACCCCTTCATCGTGCCGGGCTTCGCCCTGCACGATGAACTGAAGCTCCTCGTCGACTCGGGCCTGACGCCCTGCAGGCCCTGCAGGCGGCCACCGAGCAGCCGGCCCAGGTATTCGGCCTGGCCACAGGCCCACCAGGCGCATTCACAGTTCTTCATTTCGTGGTATCTGGTGGGATACCGCTCGGACCGCAGCCAAAGGGTTGCTTTGTCTGGGGCAGCGCGACTGTGGGCGCGCGTTGGTGTCGCTGGCGGTGTTCGGCCGGGCCGGTTCCCCAGTGTTGGGTGAACTGGTGGTCGAGGTACGCCAGAACCGCATCCCTGGTCATCTTCGTCAGCCCGCTCGGGCACGAACGTCGTGCTGCGATCGCTCGGGCGGCGTTGATGTCGGCATGCAGGGTCTTGCCGCAGAACCCGCATCGGAAGCGGTTCTGCGTGGGGCGGTTGCGGGCGTCGGTGTATCCGCAGCCCGAGCATTGGCGGGAGGTGTGGGCGGGGTTGACGACGGTGACGGCGATGCCGTGGTCCTCGGTCAGGGCGGCCAGCCGTCGTTTGAGCACGGCCCGTCCGGCCCGCGACACGATCCGCCGCAACTCCCGGGACAGGCCCTTGCCGCGGAAGTCCAGGTCCTCCACGACCAGCTCGGCGATGTCGCGTTCGGTGAGCCGGTTGATGATCCGGCCGACCTCGTTCTCCACATGGCCACGGATCCGCTTGGTGAGGTTGCGCCAACGTTTGCTGTCACGGAACCGGATACCTTGCTGCGACAGCCGCGCCTGCAAGGTGGCCAGCTCGGCGTCACGGGCCCGCAGCCACGAGTACAGGGCCTGCCCGAGCCGCTGCCCGTCGCTGGTGGTGAGCAGACTGCACAAACCCCAGTCCAGGCCCACCACGCTCCCTTCGGCGCGAGGCTCGGACTTGCCGGAGGTCTTGATCAGCTTGATGGTGACCTCACCGTCGTCCGCACCGTCGCCGTCGGAGACGGTGACCTGTACCATGCTGGACAGCTCGCCAGGTTGTGCGTCGAAGTAGCGGCTGGTCTGCAGGGGGATGCGGACCGGGGCGCCGGTTCCGGGCAGGCGGGAGATCCGCAGCCACCATGCGAACGATCCGCCGTGAGTGGCGTCGGCGGGGGTCTGGCGTTGGGCGATCGGGCCGTCGAACAACATCGTGCGGACCCGTGACAGGTTCGGGAACGGGTGATCGGTCCGCAGCGCCTGCTCGGCCAGCCGCCGCGCCAGCGCCAGGTCCTCAGGCGTGGCGGTGAACACACCGCCACCATCTGGATCGGCGTCCTGATCGGCGGAGCGGCCGGTGGTGCGGCCGGTGGTGTATTCGGGGCGGAACCAGGCACGTCCGGCGT
>NZ_JBIRAZ010000056.1:0-14686 GCF_044326415.1 Actinomadura sp. 6N118
GGCTCGTCGACATGGCGACATCACTCCTGCGCAGGTCGGCGTGAGCAGCGGCAGTCGTCGGTCAAGCCGACTGCCGCCATGGATCGTCCGAGCGGTTTAACCACTCGGGATCTTTGGGGCGTTCTTTGCGGATGTCGTCGGGTGGCAGTGCCCGGTAGATGTATCGGCCGTTGCTGTGGCGGATGTGCATCTGTCCGGGGTTGGTGTGTTTCCATCTGTTGTGCCAGCCGCAGCACAAGGTGAGCTTGTCGATGTCGGTGGGACTGTTACCGAGTGCCCAGCCGTCGACGTGGTCGACCTCGCAAAGGAAGCCCGGCACCTGGCACCCCTGCACGGCGCAGGTGGTGTAGAGGGTCTCCAACACCCGGCGTTGCCCAGAGGTGGCGAGCCGGACGGTGTGGCCCAGGTACAGCGGCAGGTTGCCCGGGCCCAAGATGAGGGGCGACACCCCTGCGGTGAGGGCGATACGCCGGGCTTGGGCGGCTGGAACCGGTGTGCCGTCCAGTAGCCGCGCGGGGGTGTCGCCGCCGGTGAGGGTTTCCAGGTCCACGATGACGGTGACCTTGGTGTTTTTGTGGCCGCGTGACAGGACGGTGGAGAGCGCGGCGGCGGTGCGTTCGGACAGGTCACGGCGGTCGTCGGTCCCGGCGGGTTTGGCCAGTGGTCCCAGGGTGCCGTCCCAGATCGCGGCGTCTTCGGGGTTGAGCCAGCCCTTGAGGTAGCAGCCGCCGTCCAAGGACCTGCTCGCGGTGACCCAGGAACGTTGGTAGCCGCGCGCTGCTTCTTCGGGGGGCTGGTCGGTGCCGTTGTGTTCTGCGATCATGTCGTGGATCTTGGCCGCCAGGCGGGCGACTTTCGCTGCTGACAGGCCGTCGTCGGCGGCGTCCAGCAGGATCTGTTCGGCTACACCGCAGTCAGGGTCGTTGAGGCGGGTCACCGCGCCGGCGATGGTCGCGGCGTACCCGTGGGACAGTTCGCCGGCCGCCATCCGTTTGCTCACCTGTGTCAGCCGGGGTAGTTGCCGGGCCAGCGCGATGCGTTCCCTGGCGCGGCCCTCTCGCATCCCCAGGTGGCAACGCAGCCACGCCTGGGTGGAGGGTAATCCCCAGCGTTTCATCTCCCCGACCCTGTCGACGACCCCGATCATCGCGGCCATGGTGTATTCGGCCTGATCTGTCGCTGTCGCCAGCGTTTCGGTGAGTTCCATGCAGGCCGCTGCCGATTCCGGTGCGGGCCGCCTGGCAAGTTCAGTGAGAATCGCGGCGACCGCTTCCACCAGGTCTGCGGTGGAAGCGTCATCTAGATGCGCCACGATCGAATACATGAGCAAATCCTATCATACACAAGAGGTCAATACAGTGATCAAATCGAGATCTATTAATCCTTCTATTCAAGATCGACGATCTCTCCATTTTTGATTGCTTGGCTGGTCTGCCGTCCAGCGCGTGCTGCGTGGCTGGGGGCGGGTGAGTCAGTGGTTAAGGTGGCTGGACCGGGTGGACGGTTGAGCGGTGCCGAAATGACCCAATGCGCACATCCACCGCCTTCCGAGCGTTGCTGTCACGTTGGTTGATGTCGCGTATTTCCAGGTTTGTGTTAAGGTTTCGCAATGCGCGGGCCTATCACGAAACGTGCGTCACCATCGAACGGAGACCAGCTGGTTCCCTTGTCGCTGCCGAGTTCTAAGAAAGAGAGCGAACTGCCACAGTCGGCCGCCTGCCTAAATCAAAACCTCACCTGATCCGCCGCCTTGACCAACGTGACCCGGCGCCCATCACCGGCAGGAGCATTCGCACCATTCCGCACCGGCGACCGATCCAGAGCACTCATCTCAGCCAGGCAGCACCCGAGCCGTGGTGACCCGGCGCGGAGCGAGCGCCAGCGAGTGAGCACCGGAAGCGCCGCGGGCCGATCGCCCCCAGCCCCGCTCCAACCCCAGCCACCCTGGGCGATCGTAGGCAGCCGCTGCAACAAACCCGCGGCAGCAAAACCCTCGCACCTCCATCACCACCGCAGACCAACCTTGCCAACGCAGTCATTCACCAGAAACCACCACCAGCCCGTAGCGCCCACTCACCAATGCGAACTGCCAACAGCCCCAATCGGCGCCCGGCCAGGAATAGTGCCCGCTGGGATCGGCACTGATTCGGGCCCGCCATCGCTCCGGCTGGTCGCCCTCGGCAGGACTAGACGGCTAGCTCCAGATGGTGACGTGGACGGGTGGGCGGAAGCGGGACGGCGGGACGCCGTTGTCGGGCCTGCGCATGACGTGTAGGGCATCGGGGGTTGTTACGTAGCGGCGGAACGCGTCCGCCAGGTCTGGGCTGCGGTCGGCGAGTGTGGTGGCGTGCCAGCAGATCTTCAGGGGTGTTGCGGGGGTGGCTACGGCGGGGAGGTCACCGCGGCGGAGGTGGGCTACGGCCACCGCCAGGCCTTGGCCGTCGGCGGCGGCTGACCAGGCTGCGGTTTGGGTGGGGAAGACCCGGATTCGGTCCTCGGTGATTTTGAGGCGCCGGAGGAGAGCGGCCGTTTCGCTTTGGGGGTCGGTGCCGGAGGGGTCGACCAGCCAGGTGTTCGAGGGTGAGATGCCGACTGCGATGAGGCTCGTTCTGAAGATGGGCTCCGAACGGAGGCCGGGGTCGTCGCCCAGGTAGGGGCCGAGCGCGATGTCAGCCAGGTGGTTGTGGAGAAGGGGCGGGATCTCGCGGGTCGTGACGGTGCGGGCGTTCGCCTCGATCTTGCGGGATGAGCGGCGGACGAACGCGTCGAGGAGGGGAGTGGCGACGAACTCGGCGAGGGCCGGGGCGGCGATGACGCGGAGTGTCTCGGGGGCGTGGACGGAGATCTCCGCCTCTGCTTCGAGGGTCAGCATCTGGGCCGCGATCGGGAGGAGGCGGGCGCCGGCCTCGGTGAGGGCCATGCCGTCGGGGCCGCGAGTGAGAAGCGGGTCGCCGAGGTGGCGGCGCAGGGCCGTGAGGGACTGGGAGACGGCGGGTTCGGTTATGGAGAGGGCACGGGCGGCCTCTTGGACCGAACCCAGGCGGGCCACCAGGACGAAAGCTCTCAGCTGGGTGAGAGTCATGGGTTCAGTGTCTGATTAAGCCTTTGCTTATTCATCTGTTGTGGCCGGTGGCGGACGCGTTCAAAATCCGGGCAGCCCTAGAAGGGAGGCCGGAATGCAGGTTCCCGCCAGCTTCGAGTACGCGAAGGCCACGAGTGTTGAGATGGCTTTGGCCTTGTTGGCGCGGTACGGCCCCGAGGCGCGGGTGGTGGCGGGGGGTCACAGCCTGTTGCCGATGATGAAACTTCGGCTGGCCGAGCCCGAGGCTCTCATCGACATCAATGACATCGATGAGTTGTCGTTCGTGAGGGTCGAGGGGGACGCGCTGTGGGTTGGCGCCTTGACGAGGCACGCGGAGTTGCTGGAGTCGGCGGTGGTGGGTGAGCACTTTCCTGTTTTGCATGACGCTGAACGGGTGATCGCCGATCCTGTGGTGCGCAATTGGGGAACGGTCGGAGGCTCGTTGTGCCAGGCCGATCCTTCTGAGGACCTGTCGGCGGCGTTCGCGGCGTTGAGGGCGGAAGCCGTGATCAGGGGGCCGGACGGGGAGCGGACGGTGCCTGTGCGGGAATTCCATACCGGTCCGTACGAGACCGTGGTGGAGCCGGGCGAGCTCCTCACCGGGCTGCGTGTGCCGATCAGGCCGGGCGGATCCAGCGCGTACGAGAAGGTCGAGCGGCGGGTGGGGGACTGGCCGCTGGCGGCGGCCGCGGCGGCGTTGTGGCTGGACGGGGGCCGGGTTGCGGAGGTCGGGATCGGGCTCACGGCTGTACGGGCCGAGCATTTCGTGGCGGCCGAGGCCGAGGCGGTGGTGCGGGGAGCCGAGCCGTCTGAGGAGGTCTTCCGGGAGGCGGGACGGGTCGCGGCGGAGCACTGTGATCCGGGTTCGGATCAGCGGGGGCCGGCCGATTACAAGCGGCATCTGGCCGGCGAGTTGACGGCGAGGGCGCTGCGGCGCGCGTACGAGAGGTGCCGGTCATGAACATCACAGTGACGGTGAACGGCGAGGCCTACACACGAGACGTCGAGCCGCGGCTGCTGCTCATTCACCTGCTGCGGGACGAGCTTGGGCTGACCGGGACGCACTGGGGCTGCGACACGTCCAACTGCGGTGCATGTGTGGTGTGGCTGGACGAGGTGCCGGTGAAGTCGTGCACGGTCCTCGCCGTCATGGCGGACGGGAAGGCCGTGAAGACGGTCGAGGGGCTTGAACGGGACGGCGTGCTCGATCCGGTGCAGGAGGGCTTCTCGGCATGTCACGGCCTGCAATGCGGCTTTTGTACACCGGGGATGCTCATGACCTCGCGGTGGCTCCTCGATCGCAATCCAGATCCGTCCGAGCGTGAGATCCGCGAGGCGATCTCGGGGCAGATCTGCCGCTGCACGGGTTACGAGAACATCGTGAAGTCGGTGCGCTGGGCGGCCGAGCACCCGGCGGACGAGGGTGTGACGTCATGACCACGACGCATGGCTTCGGGCGGGTGCCGCGCAAGGAGGACGCCCGTTTCATCCGCGGCAAGGGCACGTACGTCGATGACGTGCGGCTTCCCGGGACGCTCTACGGGGCGGTGCTGCGCAGCCCGCACGCGCACGCCAGGTTGGTGTCGGTGGACACCTCGGCGGCCGAGGCCCATCCGCAGGTACGGGCTGTCATCACCGGCGCGACGCTGGAGGGCCTCGGCCTCGCGTGGATGCCGACGTTGTCGGCCGACGTGCAGGCCGTGCTGGCCACCGACAAGGTGCGGTTCCAGGGGCAGGAGGTCGCGTTCGTCATCGCCGACGACCACTACGCGGCGCGGGACGCCCTGGAGCTCATCGACGTCGACTACGAGGCGCTGCCGTCGGTCATCGACGCGCGGCGGGCGCTCGACGAGGACGCCGCTGTGATCCGGGACGACCTCGAAGGCAAGACCGACAACCACATTTTCGACTGGGAGGCCGGAGACGCCGACCTCACCGAGCGAATCTTCGCCGAGTCGGACGTGGTCGCCGTGCAGGACGTGCTCTATCCGCGCGTTCATCCGGCGCCGCTCGAGACCTGCGGCATCGTCGCCGACATGGACAAGGTGACCGGCAAGCTCACCGTCTGGACCACCACCCAGGCCCCGCACGCGCACCGCACCATCTACGCCCTCGTCGCCGGGCTGCCCGAGCACAAGATCCGGGTGGTCTCGCCGGACATCGGCGGCGGCTTCGGCAACAAGGTCGGCATCTACCCCGGCTACGTCTGCGCGATCGTCGGTTCCATCGTGACGGGCCGCCCGGTCAAGTGGATGGAGGACCGCTCCGAGAACCTCATGACAACGTCGTTCGCCCGCGACTACCACATGCGCGGAGAGATCGCGGCGACCCGCGACGGCCGCATCCGCGGGCTGAGGGTCAAGGTGCTCGCCGACCACGGGGCGTTCAACGGCACGGCGCAGCCGACCAAGTTCCCCGCGGGCTTCTTCCATGTCTTCACCGGGTCGTACGACATCGAGGCGGCGCACTGCGCGGTCACCGGCGTCTACACCAACAAGGCGCCGGGCGGCGTCGCCTACGCCTGCTCGTTCCGCATCACCGAGGCCGCCTACCTGGTCGAACGCATGATCGACGTACTGGCGGCCGAGCTCGACATGGACCCGGCTGAGCTCCGTTTGCGGAACCTCGTCCGCCCCGAGCAGTTCCCGTACGCCTCGCCCACCGGCTGGGAGTACGACTCGGGCGACTACCCCCGCGCACTCCGTGAGGCGATGAACATCGCGGGGTACGACAAACTCCGCGCCGAGCAGGCGGACCGCCGTGCCAACCCCGGCAACGGCCCGCTCATGGGCATCGGGATCAGCTTCTTCACCGAGGCCGTCGGCGCCGGACCGCGCAAGCACATGGACATCCTCGGGCTCGGCATGGCCGACGGCGCCGAACTGCGCGTGCACCCCACCGGCAAGGCCGTGCTGCGCATATCCGTCCAGACCCAGGGCCAAGGCCACGAGACGACGTTCGCGCAGATCGTCTCCCAGGAACTCGGCATCCCGGTGGACGACATAGACGTCGTCCATGGCGACACCGACCAGACCCCTTTCGGCCTGGGCACGTACGGCTCCCGTTCGACACCGGTCTCCGGCGCCGCGACGGCCGTCGTCGCCCGCAAGGTCCGCGAACGTGCCCGCATCGTCGCCGGCGCCATGCTGGAGGCCGCGCCCGAGGACCTCGAATGGTCACCCGGCCGCTGGTCCGTACGCGGCGAACCCGGGACCGGCGCCACCGTCCAGGAGATCGCGATGGCCGCCCACGGAAGCGTCGAGCTTCCCGAGGGCGTCGAAGGCCATCTGGACGCCACCACCGTCTACAACCCGCCCAATCTCACCTACCCGTTCGGGGCCTACATCGCCGTCGTGGACGTCGACCCCGGCACGGGCAAGGTCACGGTCCGGCGTTTCATCGCCGTCGACGACTGCGGCGTCCGCATCAACCCGATGATCGTCGAAGGCCAGGTGCACGGCGGCCTCGCCGACGGTGTGGGAATGGCGCTCATGCAGGTCATGGCCTTCGACGAGGACGGCAACCACCTCGGCGCCTCGTTCATGGACTACCTGCTGCCAACCTCGATGGAATGCCCGTCCTGGGAGCTAGGCGAAACGACGACCCCCTCCCCCCACCATCCCCTCGGCGCCAAGGGCGTCGGCGAGTCGGCCACCGTCGGCTCGCCCGCCGCGATCGTCAACGCCGTGGTCGACGCGATCGGCGTCCGCCATGCCGACATGCCGCTCACTCCGGCGAACGTGTGGCGCGTCATGCAGGGCCGCCCGTTCCGTACAGACCTGGCGATCCCATGAGCGACCTCCTCACCCGTGCTGACGGCCTTCGCAGCGCCCGCACGCCGTTCGTCCTGGCCACGGTGGTGCGCACCGAACGCCCGACCAGCGCCAGGACGGGCGACCGCGCGCTCGTCCTGCCCGATGGCACGCTCGAAGGCTTCGTCGGCGGCTCGTGCGCCGCCTCAACCGTGCGCACCCAGGCCCTGCGCCAGCTCGAATCCGGTGAGTCGGCCCTCCTGCGCATCACCCCGGGCCCTTCACACCCCGAGGACGGCCTCATCACGGTCACCAACCCGTGCCTGTCCGGCGGCACCCTCGACGTCTTCCTAGAAGCGGTCATCCCGCCCGCCCTACTCCAAATCTACGGAGACGGCCCAGTCGCCAACGCCCTCGTCACAGTCGGCACAGCCGCAGGCTTCGCCCTCCACCCGTCCGCCCCGGAAACAGCGATCCTCCCCGACGCCGCAGCCGTCATCGTCGCCACCCACGGCCGTGACGAGGAAACAATCCTCACCGCGGCACTCGCAGCATCCATCCCGTACATAGGCCTGATCGCCAGCCGCACCCGCGGCGCCGCAGTCACAGCCGCCCTGGAGCACGGCGACCGCGTTCACACCCCCGCGGGCCTGGACATAGGCGCCCGCACCGCCCCCGAGATAGCCCTCTCCGTCCTAGCCGAAATCCTCTCCCTCCGCCCCCACCCAGCACCCGCCCACGCGAACGACCCCCGCCCCTGCCACTAGAGAGTCGGCGACCACACCGCGACATCCCGTTCGCTCGCTATGTCCACCCCAGAGCATTTCGGCCCGAGGCGAACCACGGATCTTCTGGGAAGACCTCGATGAGCCGTTCGCGGACGACGTGGCGGACCCCCGCTCTGCCGAGGGCGACGATCGGCTCCCAGCAATGTTCCCTGACCGCGCAGCTCCAGTTGTGGGCCATGCGCGCCTCCAAGAGTTTGGACCGGAGAAACGCATCATCCAAGCCAGGCATATGCATGTAAATCTTTGGCAGGGGACATATCGGAGCCACTCCGCCTCGTGGCCCTTGGAGACTGGATGAAATGGCCCTGCGGATGAGTTCAGATGAGGGCATGTCCGGTCTAGAGCTTCTTGAAATACCTGGCGATCGGGAGATGGACGAATCCGGCCTGCTCATAGGTCCGGCGCGCCGGCGCGTGCCCCGGGTCACCCCCCGTCTCCACCATCGCCAGCGCCATGCCGCTGTCCTTGAACCACCGGAGCGCGCACGACGTCAGTAGGGAGCCGATGCCTGTGCGCTGATGGGCAGGATCGACCGCGATCATGTAGATCTCGCCCATGCTCTCCCGATGATCAAGACGGGCCGCGACGAAACCGACGACCGTGTCCACCTCGGCGACCCAGACGCGCATCCCCTCCGCGTCGCACGCGGCCCGCACCGCCTCCATTTGATCTACACGCCAGTCAGGATGCATCTGGGAGTAGACACCGGACTCGCCCAGCACCTCCTCAAGCGAGGCGAACACCGGCGCCCAAGCCCGTAGCGAAAGAGCTATCACCGCATCCTGATCGCGTTCCTCCAACGCCCGAACGATCGGCTGCATGCCCGCATCATGCCCCACCCATCGCCGCTTGAGACGAACGCCTCCGCTCATCACCTGGCGTTCAACTCATCTGCCGCCGACCGAACGCGTCAGCTGTGGATGAGGCGCTGGGCGTGGTCCGTCTCGTCCGTTGAGACCTCGGCGGCCGCGCTGGTCTGTAGCTGCCAGGGGGTGGTGAGGCCGTCCGGAAGGGTCAGTTGTCCGGACAGGGCCAGTTCGATGAGGTGCCGGACCTGTTGTTCGGCGTCCGGCTCGGCTGCGAACAGGATCCTTATCCGTACCTGGCCGCCGACCTGGTCGGCGCGGACGTGGTGCGGCGCCAGCGGACATGGCGGTTGGTGATCCCAGTGTCCACACAGCCCCACCGTGACCGCCGCCCCGGGAGCCCCCATGTCGGCGTTCGGCCCCATGATAAGGACCGCCTCATGAGCAAAGGCTTGGCGCACAAGGCCAGTATCCCGTCTACAGCAGCGACAACGCACTGATCTGCCGATGAGCGGGTGTTGTTTGCCTGATGTCGGGCGGGCTGGTGTTAAAGAAAGTGTCCCAGGAGGGTGGCGAGCCGCTCGAGGGGCGATGCGTGGTTGGGTGGTGCGAACGGGGTGGGCCCACTTCTCGCTGGTGAAACCACATCATGGGCACACGGTGTCGGCGAGGGCCGTTCCCAATCGTTGCGCGGGAACCTCAGGAAGGGGGTCATCGACCTTCGGGGTCGTCTTTTGGTTCGCCGCGCCGCACGTCGTCGACAATCTGGGCGGCAGTCGAGGCGCCGCCCGTTGTTACTGAGTTGCAGGCCGTACGGCCGCCGTCAGCGCGGCGGCAGCAAGGACGAGCCGGATAAGCCCGGGATGTCCGCGGCTAGAGTCTGCGGTCATGACGGAACTCCAAAGGCTGCTCGCGCTCGTACCGCCGCCCGCGGCGCCGGTGGATACCGATGCCGACTGGACGCGGGTGGAGGATGCGCTCGGGCTGATCCTTCCCCGCGAGTTCACCGAGATCGCCCGGCGGTACGGGCGCGGCGCGTTCTGCGGCGAGTTCTCCTGCTGCACCCCAGTGGAGATGATCAAGGAAAACCCCGGGCGGCTGGAGGATCTGCAGCTGATCCTCGGGATCGCGGGCGAGGACTGCCCGCATCCCGTTTACCCCGAGCCCGGTGGGCTGGTGCTGTGGGGATCCGACTCGATCGGCGGGGCGCTGTGCTGGCTGACCGAGCCCGTCGGCTCCCCCGAACGCTGGAAGACCGTCTACTGGACGCGCGACGACGAGTTTGAGTACCCCGAAGGTGGCGTGGCCGCCGTACTCACCGGGCTCATCGAGGATCTGCTGGTGAGGAAGAGGGAAAACGGCGCGGACGTCGACGGCCCCTGGTTCGATCCCTACCGCAAGGATGTCCACGTATATCTGCAGCTGGCGGAAGCGGAAGGCGCGCCACCGTACGAGGAGCGACTTCGCATGCTGCGCGAAAGCCTGGCACCGACCAGCGCGCGTGGCGGCTTCAAAGGCGCAGACGGCGCCCGGCAGGACCACTTCGCCGCGGTCGGCGACCAGTGGAGGTTGACCTACGAGACGGCCTACGGGCACCAGATCCGGGTCGCCTACCCGCCCGGGGCGGACACGCCGGTACGCAACGCACTGCTCGCCGCGATCGACGCCATGGGCTGCCGCGTCAAGGGCGTCCTGCCGGTGCACGGCACCGCGCACTGGCCCGAACTGGAGTGAACGGTTCCTCCCACTCGCCGGCAAGGTCATTTCGTGGACCTGGCGAAGGTCTATGAAGCCGCAATCTCGCCTCAGAGAGTGAGGACCGGGTGCTGATCAGTTGGCGCCAGGGCAGCGGCTGGTCAACGGTCGCCTACATGGACGAGGACGTCGGCCATGTCGACCTGGAGGACGTGCTCTGGTGGCTGCTCAGACGTCGCGCCCACCTGGAGTTGATCCGTCCTCCGCTGGCCACTGCCCATCCTGACTTCGATCCGAACGCCGACATCGACCACATCACGATGCCCGATCACACCGAACGGCGGGTGAGAAACAAGCAGCGCAGGCTCGCCGCCCGCGCCGAGTTCGAACGCACGCGGCACCACCGCTGAACGTCCGGATCTGCCGCCGAGAGGTGCCGGGCTGTCGTTGAACCGCCGAGCGCCGCGCGAGACACATACGCTTCCGAGGCGACCGAAATCGGCTCGAGGGCGCGCAAACTGCCAGGGCCCCGTCGGTAGTCTGGGGTCGCTCGGGCAGCCTCCATCGACCGGGATCTCGGCCATGACTCAACTGGGTCGTCGAGCTGTTCGCTCCTGGTGGCGACGCCGTCGGTGAATCGCCCCAATACGCGCGAGGGGACCTTCGTCTCCGCTGCGGAGCAGCGAGCGGTTCGCCGCGAAACGCTCCCAATGACCGCCACCGGCAAGATTGTCAACCGCGAACTCCGCTGATCTGCCCCGAGCCTATGCAGAACTCGCTCACCGGAGGGCGGCTGGCGGCGCCGCGAGGAGCCGCCGCCAGCCGGTCCACCATCGAAGCCGGTTGTCAGCGGGGCTCGGGGAGATGGTCGAGCGGGACCGCGAGCTCGGGGATGGACCTGGTCCCGACGGCGGGGTTGTCGGCGGTCTGGTTGAGGCCCGGCTCGCCCGCCGCGACGGCGAACGATGCCCGCGTGTGAATGTCGGCGCCGGGCACGGTGACCTTGGCCAGAACCCGGTAGTCGGCGGTGAGCTCCTTGGTCGTCGCCTTGCAGCGGACGTATCCGCGCTGCGCGTTGTGGAACTTCATGTGCGGGTTGGCTTTCAGGAAGTCCAGGCCGAGCTGGTCCTGGTCCGCGCCGTCCTTGCCGGAGGAGATCGATGTTCCGGCGAACTCCACGGCGGCCACGGGGGAGTCCGGGTCGTCGAAATCGGTCTTGAGTTCGGAGGCGATGCTGCGGTGGATGTCACCGCAGATGCTCACGGCGTTTTCGACTCCGTGCTCGCGGATCCCCTCCAGCAGCCTCCGGCGCTGGGCGGCGTAGCCGTCCCAAAGGTCCATGCCGAACGCCTGCACCGCCGGATCGACGTCGTGATCGGCCTGGGCGATCAGGGTTTGGTGGGCAAGGACGTTCCAGGTGGCCCGGGACCGGTGGAGCCCACTGAGCAGCCACTTCTCCTGGCTGTCGCCCAACAGGGTGCGTTCGGGATCCAGGCGTCCTTGGCAGCCGACCTGGCGGCCGTCACCGCATGCCTGATCTGATCGGTACTGCCGAGTGTCCAGCACGTTGAACTCGGCAAGCCCGCCGAACCGCAGCCGCCGGTACACCCGCATGTCTGGACCACTGGGCCGGGCGGAGCGGCGCAGCGGAAGGTGTTCGTAGAAGGCTTTGAACGCGGCGGCCCGCCGCTGCCGGAACACGGCGGGGTCCTGGTCGGGCTCGTTGTCGACCTGGGAGATGTCGCTCGCCCAGTTGTTCTCCACCTCGTGGTCGTCGAGGGTGACGATCCACGGAAAAGCCGCATGCGCGGCTTGCAGATCCGCGTCGCACTTGTACAGCGCATACCGGTTGCGGTACTCGGTGAGGCTGAACGTCTCGCGCTGGTACTGCTCGGGCAGCCGCACGTTGCGGACCCCGCCGGTGGCGCCCACACCGTATTCGTAGATGTAGTCGCCCAGATGCAGCACCACGTCGAGATCCTCGGCGGCCAGGTGCTTGTAGGCCGTGAAAAAGCCCTCGTGCCACGCCTGGCAGGACGCGAACGCGAAGCTCACCGCACCGCGGGCACCGGCACGCGGAGCGGTCTTGGTCCGCCCGACCGGACTGACCTCCGCCCCGGCCCGGAACCGGTAGAAGTACTCGTGGCCCGCCCGCAAGCCGTGCAGCTCGACATGCACGGTGTGCGCGTCTTCGGGACGGGCCAGGGCCGTGCCCCGGCGCACGACCTTCCTGAACCTCTCATCGGTCGCGACCTGCCACTGCACGGTCACCGCCCGATCGGGCATGCCGCCCTTTCCGTCAACGGCCAGCGGCTCCGGGGCCAACCGGGTCCACAGCACAACGCCCTCCGGGTGCGGGTCGCCCGAGGCCACCCCCAGGGTGAACGGGTTGGATGCGGCCGACGCCGAGCCGCCGATCCAACCCGGTATCGCTGCTGCCGACCCCGCCACGAGCGTGGCGGTAACGAACCCTCGACGGCTGAGGTGGGACACGGAACCTCCAGGCGATGGCGGGACAAGACGCCCGTACAGCCAAACGATCACAGGGTGGCGCAGATGGGAGGACCGATGGATATGTCATGACAACGCAGTGAACAGTGAGGTCGCAGACCCCAGCGCCACCTCGCCGACCACCACCGCTTTCGGTGGCGCTGAATCTGGGGGGACCTGGTGCGGGAGGTCGAGGCCCCAGTCTCGTCGTATTCGTGCGCGCAGGGACGTTCCCGCTCGGGTGGGATAGGCAGGTCACAGCGCACGGGGGTTCACATGAAGATCAGCAAGACGGCGGGTGTCATGCGGAGGACAAGAGTCGCCGCGACGCTCGCCGCCGTCACGCTCAGCACGGCGGGGGCGGGGCTGGTGACGACTTCTGCCGCCCAGGCGTCGCCCACCGAGGCGTCGTCGACCGGATCGGGCACCATCCGCTGCATCAGCCGCATCGAAGGCATCGGCCGCCAAACGAGACGTTCTCAAGGGACAGCGCGCCTTCGCCTACCAGGGCAACGACTATGCCTACTTCGACTTCAAGAAGCACAGCGTGAAGGTCTGCGACAAGGAGGGGGACGGCCACGACAACACCAAGGGCTGCACGACCCACTACATCAATTCCAAGAAGGACTACCGCTACATCACGGTGTGCGAGTCGGTGTGGGGGCCGGACTGGTGCCGCCAGCCGGTGGTTTACATGCGGTGATACACGTGCCGTGCCGTGTCGTCGACGCCGGTGTTCGGCCGACAGGCGAATATCACCTTGACGCAACCGAAGGCGCGGAAATCCCACGAAGGCCTCCCTCGCACTCGTCCGCTCATGCCGCGATCGTGCTGTGAGGCGGTGCCAGCGGCCAGCCTCGTTCAGTGTCCCAGGGATCGCGATCCATCTTTCGGTTCTGGCGGCGTCGGCGTGCTCGGTACCGTGTCGGCATGCCGAGCGATGACAGCACGATCGGGGGCGATCCGGTCGCTGACGGGATGGTCCTGTCCTTGCGGCTGCGGCGCGATTTCACGGTGACCGACGCCGGCCGTCTCCTCACGGCCGCGCGCCGCCTCTACCGTGAACTCAATCCGGATACGAGCGCCGACGAAGCCGCCGGGACGGTGACCTGCGCCGCAGACGCCTTGTTCGTCATCCTTGAGCACGCCGACCTGCTCGGCGACGCAGCCGACGACCGGCTCTCCGATCACGCAGCCAACGGGCTCGCGATCGGTGGCTGGCGCGCGCAGATCGTCCTCGGCGAACCGGCTCCCTTGTCGCCCGAACCCAGGAGTGACTGTCTTCGCGGTGACGTCTTCGCTCTTCCACCCCGCGACCACGAAGTCTGATCACGGCGCGGACGATCGCTAGCTCCGGCACCTCCAACGCACTCTTCTGGCGCAGGTCGAGTGAGTGAACACTGGTGAGGCGGCATCGAGGGCGTGAGCAGCGCAATCAGCTCGCGCGTTTGGATCACGCGGCAGGCATGGCATTCATTCCAACGGATGGGCGCCCACGCACTCCGGGCAGCGGCGGTATCGGGCGGGAATCGGCGCTGACCACAGCTCGCCTGGCACGATGAAGCGCGTCGCACCGCACTCGGGGACGCGCTGTGGTGGCGCAGCGGCATGGGCCAATGGCTCTCCGTCCTGAATGAAGTGGATATTCGCGTAGGGATTGTCCGGATCTTCAGGACCGCTCTGGACTGCCCGCACTGTGATCGCGTAGACCGCCTCGTACGCCATGAAGCGATGTTAGGCCGCCATCCCGCCCTCTCATTGACCGCCTGTGCTCGTCCGCTCTTGCCGCTGAGTGGTCCACCGATGGCAGGACATCCGGGGCAGGCGTTCGCTGGCTGTCCAATTGGGCACTAGGCGGGGCGTGCCGATGGTGGCGCGCGCGGGGTGGTTCGGCAGCAAGCCCCGTGGTAACGATGGCGGGCATGAGTGAGACGCCCGTCCCATATGCCGGCTACTACGACGGTCCCATGCGGGTTCTGCAGCTCCACACGCGCCGCGGGGTGGTTGCCAAGGCCGGCGTCACCGTCGGTATCGACGGTGCCCTCTACCACCAGCGTTGGGGGAGGGCGGTCT
>NZ_JBIRAZ010000057.1:0-13013 GCF_044326415.1 Actinomadura sp. 6N118
CTGGAGGGGGACGGCGGGGCGGCGGGTGCGCGGCCCGGCCGTCCCCGTCCTCGGATCCGCTCCGGATCCGCCTGGATGCACGTCAGTGCTCGTCGGCCATCCACTGGACGAGCCGCTCCCGGGCGATCTGGTCGGACTCCTGGGCCACCTCATGCGGCGGGGCCTTGAACAACCACGCCGACACCCACTCGTCGACGGCCGTGTCACCGCGGTCCATGGCGAGCTTGGCGATCCGGGCGGCGTCGATGACCACCCCCGCCGAGTTCGGCGAATCCGGCACGGTGAGCTGGATCTCCATCTCGATCGGCGCGCCGCCGAAGCCGCGCCCCTCGCAGCGGATGAAGGCCTTCTTGGTGTCGCCGAGGAACGGAACGAAGTCCGAGGGGCCGATATGGACGTTCTCGCCGGCCAGGTCACCGGCGTAGGCGTCGGTGACCGCGGAGGTCTTGGACTCCCGCTTTGAGGCCAGCCGCTCCTGCTCCAGCATGTTGTAGAAGTCCATGTTGCCGCCGACGTTCAACTGGTAGGTGCGGTCCAGGCTGATGCCGCGGTCGGAGAAGGCGCGGACCAGCACCCGGTGCAGATAGGTCGCGCCGAGCTGGGATTTGATGTCGTCGCCGATGAGCGGCAGGCCCGCCGCGCGGAACGCCGTCCGCCAGTGTTCCTTGCGGGCGATGAAGACCGGCACGTTGTTGACGAATCCGGCGCCCGCCTCCAGCGCGACCCCGGCCCACCACTCGGTGGCCTCCTGCGAGCCCACCGGGAGGTAGTTGAGCAGGACGTCGACTTGGGCGGACCGGATCTGCTCGATGATCGCTGCGCGGTCCTCGTCGGTGTCCGAGGCCGCGAGCGTGATCCGCTCCCGGTACTTGGTCCCGGCGCCGTCCAGCGTGGGAGCCCGTTGTACGCGCACGTCGGCGCCGAGCGGGAGCAGGTCGCCCTGCGGAATGCCGATGTCGAGGTTCTGCCCGGCGGCGCGCGCGGACCACAGGTCCTTGCCGACCTTCTCGACATCGACATCCCAGGCGGCGACCGGTTCCAGGGCGCCGGCGCCGTACGGGCCGACCGCGGGGAACATCAGCCCGGCGGAGAGTTCGGGCGCGGAGCGGTAGTAGGCCGTGCCCTCGAGCAGGGCGCGGGCACAGTTCCCCACGCCGATGATGCCGACTCGAACAAGTGGAGTATCCATGTTCAGCTTCCTGCTGTCGTTTCCAGGATGCGGCAGACCTGCTCTACCTCATCGTCGGTCCAGGTCATGGGTGGAGCGGCCTCCGAGCCGAGGCACAGCGTGCCCGCGGCGGCGGCCTCGGTGACCGGCAGCTCCGCGCCGCCGGCCGGGGTGAAGGCCGGGTGGCGGTGCAGCGGCACCAGTCCCCAGCGGTGCGTCGGCACGCCGGCCTCGGCCAGGGCCTGTTCGATCCTGGCGGCGTGCTCGCGGTCCCACCCCGGGGGGCCGAGGCGGATCTTGTGCCAGGCAGGGCGGGCGGCCTCGCCCGGCGACTGGCGCCACAGTCCGATCGTGTCCAGCGTCCGGTGGACACGATCGGTGACGTCACGGGCCCGCGACGCCCACCCCTCCAGCCGCTCCAGGCGATGGGCGACCATCGCCATGGACGGTTCGGTGGGGCGCCAGTTGTGCCCGCCCGCCCACACCACGGCCGCGTTGGAGCGTGATTCGCCGGCCGGGACGCCGTAGTCGCGCAGTTCCCGGAGCCGCCCCGCGAGGCCGGCGTCGCCGGTGGTGACGGCACCGCCGTCGGGGGCGGCGATGAGCTTGGCGGAGGAGAACGACCAGGCGTGCGTGCCGGCCGCCCCGACGTGCCGGCCGCCCAGCGTGCTCCCGATCGACTGGCACGCGTCGGTCAGCACGGGCCGCCCCGCGATGCGCTCCCGATCAAGCCCGTGCGGGACGCCGTGCAGATCGACGGCCACGACGACGTCCGACTCGGGGAGGTCCGCCGGTGGCCCCAGCGTGAGGGTGTCCGGCCGTACGTCCGCGTAGACCAGGTCCGCGCCGATGTGCGCGGCCCCGGTGGCGGTGCCGGCGAACGTCAGTGCGGGCATCGCCACGCGGGTGCCGCGGACGCAGCCCATCGCGTGCAGCGCCGCGTGCAGCGCCGAGGTGCAGCTGTTGAACGCCACCGCGTGCGGTGCGCCGGTCAGCTGCTCCATACGGCGCTCGACCTCCGCGGTCCAGGGTCCGTCCGTCCAGATCCGCGAGCGTGCCACCTCGCCGAGGAGCTTCAGCTCGTCCTCGCCGGGTTCGGGCGGCCAGCGCCGCTGCCTGAGCTCCATCGCTACTCGGCGGCGGTCTCGATCAGGAAGGCCGCCAGCTCGTCGATGGTCGGGTGGTCCCAGGCCAAGGTGGGC
The DNA here is from genome assembly GCF_044326415.1 of Actinomadura sp. 6N118. NCBI lineage: Bacteria > Bacillati > Actinomycetota > Actinomycetes > Streptosporangiales > Thermomonosporaceae > Actinomadura > Actinomadura sp. 6N118. Next base: position 2,371 of record NZ_JBIRAZ010000057.1, read on the forward strand.
TCCACCACCAGGCCCATCTGATCCTCGATGTCGTCGCAGAGAGTCAGCGCGGCCATGGAGTCCAGGCCTTGCGCCTCAAAGGTCGCCTCGGCGTCGATCTCGGCCGGGTCCTTCTCCAGATATTCGGCGATCCGCTGGATCAGCCAGGTCCGCAGCTCGTCGGCGGATGTGGTCAGGGTCGACCCCGTCATACGGGCCTCCTCGCTTGCTCGGTGAGCCGGTCGCCGCCAGTGTCACCGGCCGGTCGGCGACGCCGTCACCCCTGACCCGCCGCGCTTGTGCGGTGCCTGGATGGGCATGCCCGGCGCTACCGTGACCGGATGACGCTTCCGGACGAACGCGACGACCTGGACGTGACAGCCCTGGTGGAGGCGGCTGCGCGCGCCGCGAGGCGGGCGGGCGAGAAGCTGCTGGCGACCTTCGAACGCGGCGTGGACGCGCGCGCCAAGGCCGGTACGCACACGCACGACGTCGTCACCGACGCGGACGCGGCGGCCGAGGTGATGATCAGGGCGGAGCTGGCGGAGGCCTGCCCGGGCTCGGTCGTGGTCGGCGAGGAGGCCGGTGCGGACGGGAGCGTCGAAGGCGGGCCGGACGTCCGCTGGTACGTCGATCCGATCGACGGTACCCATAACTTTTCCAGGGGGGTGCCGCTGTTCTGCGTCTCCGTCGGGCTGACCATCGGCGGGGAACCTGTCGGAGGCTGCGTCTACGAGCCCGCTCGCGACGAGATGTACACGGCGGTCCGCGGCCTGCTGTTGCGCAACGGACGCTCCGTCGAGCAGCCGTCGCCGCGGGCGGTGCCGATGGTGCTCTCCGATGTGCCACGTCCGGGGACGGCGCCCGACCCCGCCGAGCTGGAGCTGCTGGCCGAGCTGGTGGCCGCGGCCGACGTCCGGCGGATCGGCTCGGCGGCCCTCGCTCTCGCCTACGTCGCGACCGGCCGCGCGGACATGGCCGTCACGCCCGACGCCTACGCCTGGGACTGCGCCGCGGGCCGCGTGCTGGTCACTGCCGCCGAGGGCACCTTCGTCGCTCTGCCCGATCCGCCGTCCGCCCACCGGCCGGGTGCCTTCGTCGCCTGGCGTCCCGAGCTGGCGGCGCTCGGGGCGGAGGTCGTCGAGGCGATGACGAGGTTCCCGTATCTCGGTGGATGGCTGAAAGACGACAACCCTCTGGCCTGACCGATCCGCCGTCGCCTTTCATGGCAGGGCCCTGGACGAAAGGGGCGTACGACCGTCACATAAGGAGAGCACGAACGTGATGCCAGAAGACACCATGACCGACCGCCTGAACGTCGTCATCCATGTGCGGAACGTTGTCGTCGGGCGCGGCCTGGAGGCCGTGCTGCACCTGCTGCCCCGCATCCGGTCGGTGAGCCACTGCACGACCCGGCCCTCGGCCGAGACGGCAGTCGCCGGTGGCGATGTGGACGTACTCGTCGTGACCAGCGCGGAAGGCGCGGTGGCCGCCGAGCTCACTGCGGCCTCGCCGGGCACCAAGGTGCTCCTGCTGCTCGACGAGACCGAGGCCGCCTCCGGCTCCTCGTTCGGCGGCGCGTCCGTCGCCGACGGTTTCCTCATTCAGCAGGACCTGACCGCGCCCGCCCTGGGCGAGGCGCTGGACCGGATGATGCTCGGCGAGATGCCGATGCCCGCCCGGGTGGGCCGCGAACTGCTGGCCCGCGCCGGCTCGCCGGTGCCGTCCGGATCCGTGCGGCCCGCCGTCCTCACCCCCCGCGAGAACGAGACCCTGGTGCTGCTCGCCGAGGGGATGAGCAACAAGCAGATCGCGCGCCGGCTGTCGATCTCCGATCACGGGGCCAAGCGGCTGGTCACCAGCGTCATGTTGAAGCTCGGCGCGCCCAACCGCACCGCCGCCGTGGTGATCGCGATCAAGCAGGGGATGGTCTCGGCCGCCTGACCGGGCCTGGCAATCCGGATATGCACATTTGTTGCGGCTGGTCGCGCGGCCATCGGTGGCTTACCCGGACCCGCCCTCAGGAGCGAGCGTGAGCGGAGCCGGGCGGACAGCCCGCCCGGCATGACCAGAGGAAGGCCTCATGCTCGAAGTCATCGGTGCCGGGTTCGGCCGTACCGGCACGTTCTCGCTCAAGGCCGCCCTGGAGACGCTCGGCTTCGGCCCGTGCCACCACATGCTCGGGATGCTGGAGCACCCCGAGGAGATCCCGATGTGGCGGCGGGCCGCGCAGGGCGGGCCCGTCGACTGGGAGGAGGTGTACCGCGGGTACCGGTCGAGCGTCGACTGGCCCGGCGTCCGCTTCTGGCGGGATCTGGTCGCCCGGTACCCGAAGGCGAAGGTCATCCTCACCGTCCGGGATCCGCAGCGCTGGTACGACAGCGCCCGAGCCACCATTCACCGCGCCGCGGTCGACCCCGCCCCGGCTCCCACGCCGGTGATCCGCGACATGAAGACGATGTCCCGCGAGGTGGTGTGGGACGGCCAGTTCGGCGGGCTGTTCACCGACGCCGAGCATGCGATGCGGGTCTTCAGGGAGCACAACGAGGCGGTGCGGCGGGAGGTCGATCCGGAGCGGTTGCTGGTCTTCGAGATCGCTGACGGCTGGGAGCCGCTGTGCCGGTTCCTGGACGTCCCGGTCCCCGACGTGCCGTTCCCCCGCTCCAACGACAAGGACGAGTTCGACTCCAAGCTGCGTGAGCACGTCACCGGCGCCATGACCACCACGACCTGATTGTGTTCATGACACCGCAGCGGCATCAGGTCGCCCGGCTCGCAGCGCCGATGGCTCTCGCGCAACTCCTCGCCATCTTGGTCCCGATCGTGATCGTCGCGATGCTGGGCTGGATGGGCGAGGAGGCCATCCAACTTCGCTCGCTCTACTTCCCCTTGGCGTTCCTGTTCTTCGCCGTGCAGATGGCCTTCGACGTGACCGCTCAGACCGTCACCGCGCGGCGTACCGGCCGCGGCGAGCACGATGTGGCCGCCACGCTGCTGACCGTGGGGGTCCTTTGGCTCGCCGCGGGCGTCGTGCTCGGGGGCGGACTCAGTGTGGGTGCGGGCGCCCTCGGCGACCTTCTCGGCGCGACCGCCCAGAGCAAGGGCGACTTCGTGACGTTCCTGCGGTCGATGTCGCTGGCCAACCTCACGCTGGCATGGCCGGTGCTGTGCTCAGCGGTGCTGCGCGGCAGCGGCCAGGCGGGACCCGCTGCGGTGATCATGGCGGTGAGCACCACGGTGGAGATCGGCGGGCTGGCGGTGCTGGGCTTCGGCCTGGACCTCGGCGCCACCGCGCTGCCACTGGCCACCGCGCTGAACGGCTTGGTCGCCGGGATGTACGGCACCGTGGCCCTGGCACGCCGGGGATTGCTGAAGGGGCGGGGCTGGCAGCCCGAAGTGCCGGGGTTCCTGCTGCGGGCCGGCGTGCCGGTGAGCCTGGTCAACTTCGTGATGTTCGGGATGAACTTCGCGTTCATCATGATGCTGACGCCGTTCGGGCCGAACGTCATCGCCGGGTTCGCCACCGCGACCACCGTCCAGAACCTGGTCATCATGCCGGCCATGGTGCTGGGGTCGGCGGCGGCGATCCTGATGAACCAGCGCCTCGGCGCGGGGGAGGGGCGGCCGCTGACGCCGGTGCTGACCGCGGCGCTGCAGCTCACGATGACGGTGTACGCCGTGATCGTTCCGGTCTTGTGGTTGCTGCGCGATGTGATCGGCCACCTCACCGCCGAGAGCGACCAGGTCGCCGGCCAGACGGCCCACTACATCGCGATCATCGGACCGAGCTATCTGGTGTTCGGCCTGGTGCTCACCGCGCTGATGGCGCTGGAGCAGACCGGCGGCGCGCTGGTCGCGCTCGCCGGGGCTGTGTTCTACGTCGTCGGCTCGGTCGCCATCGGCGCGCTGGCCAGCGCCGGTGCGGACGGCCCGACCCCGCTGTACGTGACGATCAGCGGCATGAACGCCACCGGGCTGCTGGCGATGATCGCGGCGCTCGCGTTCACCCGCCGCCAGGACCGGCGCAGGCTCCAGGACGAGCCGGGACCGGCCCGCGGCGCCGTCCCCGCATCCGCCATGGGGCCGGACTGATCCCGCTCTCCCGTGTCCGTTCTACCCACGATCACTGAGAGGCCGTCATGCCCACCGCCCGGATCACCAGCATCGCGTTCGGCTCCCCGCCGCAAGTCAAGATGGAGGAGTTCGCCGAATTCTTCGCCGGCGACCCCGGCGCCGACCACGTCGCGGAGATCGTCCGCAACTCGGCCATCGGCGCCAAGGGGATGGCCGTCAATCCGTTCGCCGACGACCCCCGCCGCTGGAGCACCGCGCGGCGCATGGCGACGAGCCTTGCCCACGCACGGATCCTCGGCCGGGAGACGATCAGCCGGGCCCTGGACCGCGACGGCCTGCCGGCCGAAGAGGTCGGTCTGCTGGTCACCGCCACCACCACGACGCATTCCGCCCCCGGCCTGGACGTGCTGGTGCACGAAACCGGCATGCGGCCCGGCACCGAGTTCCAGTCGCTCGGTCCGATGGGCTGCTATGCCGCACTTCCCGCGCTGTCCACGGTCCGCAACTGGGTCGAGGTCCATCGGCGTCCGGCGGTCCTGCTCTGCGTCGACCTGTTCTCACCGCACTTGCAGCCCCCGCCGTACGACAAGGAGCAGGCGGTCGTGCTCACCCTGTTCGGCGATGCGGCCTGCGCCGTCGTCGTGCGCCCGGGGGAGGAGGGCATGACAGGCCTGGACGTCGTCGACACTGAGATGCTCTACGTTCCCGAGTTCGCCGACGACCTGCAGGTCCACCTCGGGGACCACGGTCTCCACATCAGGCTGGCCCCGACCATGCCTGACGTGACGGCGTCCGCCGTCGCCGTTCCGACCGACCGGATGCTGGCCCGGCACGGCCTCGGCCGCGAGGACGTCCGATGGTGGGCGCTGCATCCCGGCGGGCGGCGCATCATCGACCGGGTCAGTGAGGAACTGGACCTGCCGGCCGATTCGGTGGAGGTTTCGCGGGCGGTGATGCGCGAGTACGGCAACACCGCCGCTCCCGCGGTGCTCGGCGTGCTCGGGCGCCTCCTCGACTCCCGCCCGCTCACCGCCGGGGAGCACGGCGTCGCTCTGGCGTTCGGGCCGGGGGCCACCGTCTGGGCCGTCCTGCTGCGCGGTGCGTGACCATGGCGGACGTTCCCCGGACGAGTGGCGCCGGATGGTTCCGCCGATTCCACCCCGCCGCCGCGGACGCGCCCCGGCTGCTGTGTTTTCCGCACGCGGGCGGATCGGCCAACGCCTACCACCGGTTGTCGGAGATCCTGAGCCCGGACATCCAGGTCATCGCCGTCCAGTACCCCGGCAGGCAGGACCGCCATAGGGAACCGGTGCTCCTCGACCTGCGGGAGCTGGCTGCCCAGATCCGCGCCGAGTTGCCCGCGCTGGGCCCGATGCCCGCCTGCTTCGGCCACAGCATGGGCGCCATGGTCGCCTTCGAGGTGGTGCGCGACCTGGCCGAGCAGCCCCCGGTGCTCTTCGCCGCCGGGCGGAGGGCGCCGTCGCGCAGTGCCCAGAAGTGCGTCCATCCGATGAGCGACACCGACATCCTCGCGGACATCGAGCTTCTCGGCGGCATGGACGCCCGGCAGCTGCGAAACCGGGCGCTCACCCGGATGATCCTGCCGGTGCTGCGAGGCGACTACGAGGCGATCGACACCTACCGGTACGAGCCGGGCCCGCCGCTGACGTGCCCGATCGTCGTGCTGGTGGGCGACGAGGACCCGATGACGCCGGTCGAGGACGCACTGGCCTGGCGGGACCACGGCGCGGCCGGCGGGGATTCGCACGTCCTCCCCGGCGGCCACTTCTTCGTCGACGCTCACCGGGACCGGATCGCCCGGATCATCCGCGACCGCCTCGCCGTGACCGCCGGCGAGGCGTACCGCCCCGACCTGCCCGTTCACAGCTCAGAGGAGAGTCACGCGTGATCCACACCGACCAGAGCGCCGCCCCGGGCGGGACGGCGACGGCGACCCTCGCGGCACCGTCCCGTACCGCGTCCCGCATCGCGTCCCTTCCGGAGGCGCCCGCCTTCGAGATCCTCCAGAACCGGCCGGGGACCGAACCCGGCGTCTACCTCACCACGCCGCAGAGCCCGCACGCCCTCGACGCCCCGCACGGGCCCCTGATCATCGACGGCCAGGGCAAGCCGGTGTGGTTCCATCCCGTGCCGGACGGGCAGCTGGCCGCCGACCTGCGCGTGCAGCTCTACCGAGGCCGTCCGGTGCTGACCTGGTGGCAGGGCACCTTCCACGACATGAGCCACGGACGCGGCGTCGGTTACATCGTCGACGAGAACTACCAGGTCATCGCCACGGTGGAGGGCTCGGGACCGGCCGACCTCCACGAGTTCAGGCTGACCTCGCGCGGCACCGCGCTGCTCATGTCGTACTTGCCGCGGACGATGGACTTGACGCACGTCGGCGGGCCGGAGGACGGCAGGATCCTTGACGGGGTCATCGAAGAGGTGGACATCCCCACCGGCACGGTGGTGTGGCAGTGGAGCAGTCTCGACCACATCCCGGTGACCGAGTCCGATATCCCGTACGGGCTGCTGCCGTTGCCCTACGACTACCTCCACCTCAACTCGGTGGACGAGGACGCGAACGGCGACCTGCTCATCTCGGGCCGCTACACCTCCGCCCTCTACAAGGTCGACCGGCGGACCGGCGAGGTCGTCTGGCGGCTCGGCGGCAGGCAGAGCACCTTCCCGCTCGGCACCGGCGTGCGGTTCGGCTGGCAGCACGACGCGACCTGGGCCGAGCCCGACGTCATCAAGGTCTTCGACAACGCGACCGTCGACATGTGGCCGGGCTGGGAGTCGCGGGTCGCCTGGATCCGGGTCGACGCCGCGCGCAGCGAGACGACTTTGGTCCGTGACCTCACCCATCCCGGCCACCTGTCCACCACGCGCGAGGGCGCAGCGCAGGATCTGCCCGGCGGAGGCACGATCGTCACATGGGGGCCGACCGGCCGGATCTCGGAGTTCGCCCCGGACGGAAACCTGCTGTTCGACGCGCAGCTGCCCGAGGAGTGGAGCTCGTACCGGGTCTACAAGTTCGCCTGGGACGGCCGCCCTGCAGATCCGCCGAGCGCGGTCGTCCAAGACGGCGCGGTGCACGCGGTGTGGAACGGCGCGACGGACATCGCCCGCTGGCGCCTGCTCGCCGGGTCGTCCGCGGACACGCTGGAGCAGGTGGCACACGCGGACTGGAACGGGCTGGACACGCCGATCGCGCTGCCCGGCACGGCGAGCGACGCCGCCTTCGTGCAGGTGGAGGCTCTCAACGGGGCCGGCGAGCCGATCGGATCCTCGGCCGTCGTCTCCCTCGCGGAGGTGAGCGGCCGATGAGCGAGATCACTAGGCACCGGGTGCCGTTCAAGGGTGAGCGAGCCGCGACCGGCCCGCTCACCTGGGGCCAACTCGAGATGTGGTCCGAGGCCGTGATCGGCCAGGAGGGCGTCCCCACCTTCGCCAACATGATCAACGGCGGGCCGCTGCCGCCCAGCAGCACGGTCGAGCAGGTCCTCGCCGCGCTCGGCCGGCTGGTCGAACGGCACGAGTCGCTGCGCACCCGCTACCGGGTCGGCCCGGACGGGACGCCGGTCCAGGAGGTGGTGCCCGCGGGCGAGGCGGAGTTCGAGGTGGTCGCCATCGAGCCCGGCGCCAGTGCCGCCGAGATCACCGGCAGCTGGTGGCCCTATCTGGACCAGCCGTACGACCTGTCCGACGGGCTGCCCTTCCGGGCCAGGATCGGCACGGTCGAGGGCGTGCCGGTGTCGATCCTGTACGGGATGTCACACCTGTCATCGGACTTTCTGGGCGCGAGTGTCCTCTACGGCGAGCTGGTCGAACTGCTCGGCGGGGATGAACCGGCGGGACCGCCCCTGCACCCGATCGACCTGGCCGAACTGGAGGGTTCTGACGCTGGGCGGCGCGTACTGGAAAGGGCCCTGGGCCACTGGCACAGTGAGCTGTCCAAGGCTCCGGCCAGGATGTTCGACGGTGCCGGTAACGCTCCCGCTGATCCTCGTTATTGGCGTGGCGGGCTCCGCTCGCAGGTCGCCGCGCGCATGCTGGAGAAGGCGGCCGAGCGCACCGGCGTCGGCACCTCCTACATCCTGCTCGCCGCGATGGCGGTCCTCGTCGGCCGGCTCACCGGCAAGGACCGGTGCTCGGTGCGCACCGTCGCGAGCAACCGCGGCCGCCCCGAGTTCCGCCGCGCGGTCGGCAACCTGAGTCAGGAGACGCCGCTGGTCGTCGACCTGCGTGCCGACACCTTCCAGGGAGTACTGGAGGCAGCCCGGGTGGCCTCGCTGCGCGCCGCGCGGAACGGCCGCTACGACCCTCGGCGGATCGACTCGATCCTCGCCGAGCACGAGGTGGATCTGGACGTCTGCTTCAACGACCTGTGGACGCCCACCCGGAACGAGACCGGGCCGCAGGAGCAGGAGCCCGCGCCCTCCTCGTTCGAGTGGGAGGAGAAGGTCGACAGAGCGACCTGCTCCTTCTTCCTGGAGGCGTTCAGTGTCCCGGACGACCCCGCGGCGGTCCGGCTCAGCCTGTTCGCTGACACGGCGCACCTGCCGTCCTTCGGCATTCGCATCTACCTGGACAGGCTCGAACGGCTCCTGACCACACTGGCCGAGCGTGACGTCCGGCTGGACGAGATCGTCCTCGGCGACCCGCACGGCGCCCCGGCATGGGCCTTGCCCCACCCTGTCGCATGATGCGCTACCAGGACCCCGCTCTGCCGGTCGCCGAACGGGTCGACGACCTCCTCGCCCGGATGAGCCTGGACGAGAAGATCGGGCAGATGACCCAGGCCGAACGGCTGGAGAGCGACGAGGCCGACGTCACCGCGTACCGGCTCGGGTCGGTGTTGTCGGGCGGCGGGTCGGTGCCGGAGCCGAACGCCCCCAAGACCTGGGCCGACATGTACGACGGCCTCCAGCGGGCGGCGCTGCGCACGCCGCTCGGCATCCCGATCCTGTACGGGGTGGACGCTGTGCACGGCCACGGCAATGTGGTCGGCGCGACCGTCTTCCCGCACAACATCGGGCTCGGAGCCACCCGCGACCCCGGGCTGGTCCGCGAGATCGGGGCCGCGGTGGCACGCGAGGTCACCGGCACCGGGATCACCTGGAACTTCGCCCCCTGCCTCGGTGTCGTCCGCAACCCGAGATGGGGACGGACCTACGAGTCGTTCGGCGAGCTGTCCGAGCTGCCGGTGGTCATGACGTCCTACATCGCCGGGCTGCAGGGCCCGCGTGTCGGCCCGCCGCCGTCGGTGATGGCCACCGCCAAGCACTACATCGGGGACGGCGGGACCGACGACGGCGACGACCAGGGCGACACGCGGCTGTCCGAGGCCGAGCTGCGCGTCCTGCACCTGCCGCCGTTCCTGGCGGCGCTGCGGCTCGGGGTCGGGTCGATCATGATCTCGCTCAGCGCGTGGAACGGGGTGAAGGTGCACGGGCACCGCTACCTCATCACCGACGTCCTCAAGAACGAGCTCGGCTTCACCGGGATCGTGGTGTCCGACTGGAACGGCCTCGACGAGATCTTCGGCCGGGACGAGTTCACGGGCGAGGAGGTGCGCGCCGCGATCAACGCGGGGATCGACATGGTGATGGTCCCCGAACGGTGGCGGCAGTTCATCGACGTGCTCCGGGAGGAGGTCAAGGCCGGACGGGTGCCGATGTCCCGCATCGACGACGCCAACCGGCGCATCCTCACCAAGAAGTTCGAGCAGGGGCTGTTCGAGCATCCGCTGACCGACCGTTCCTACCTTGAGCTGATCGGTTCGGACGAGCACCGTGCCCTCGCGCGGCGCGCTGTGGCCGCGAGCCAGGTCGTCCTGAAGAACGAGGCGGGCCTGCTGCCACTCGCCCCGGGCGCGCGGCGGATCTTCGTCGCCGGCCGCGCGGCCGATGACATCGGCATGCAGTGCGGTGGCTGGACCATCTCGTGGCAGGGTTCACCGGGCGCGATCACGGACGGGACGACGATCCTGGAGGGCGTTCGCGCCGCTGCGGGCCCCGATGCCACGGTCGTCCACGACGCCGGAGGAGCGGGCATCGACTCGTCCTTCGACGTCGCGATCGCGGTCGTCGGCGAGGAGCCGTACGCCGAGGACGAGGGCGATCTGCCCGGTGACATGGGCCTTGAGGCGTGCGACCTGGAGACCATCGCCAGGCTGCGCGAGGCCGGGGTGCCGGTCGTGGTGGTGCTCGTCTCGGGCCGGCCGCTGGACATCGCCGCGGAACTGCCCGGATGGGACGCGTTCGTGGCGGCGTGGCTGCCCGGCACGGAGGGGGACGGTGTCGCGGACGTCCTGTTCGGTGCCGTGCCCGCCTCGGGGCGGCTTCCGGTGACCTGGATGCGCTCGACCGACCAGCTTCCGATCAACGACGGTGACGGACAGGTCCCGCTCTTTCCGTACGGGTACGGGCTATCCCTGGATTCAGGGGAGAGCTGATGTTGTCCCAGTTGGACGTGCTTGAGGCCGAGTCGATTCAGATCATCCGGGAGGTGGCTGCTGAGTTTGAGCGGCCGGTGTTGTTGTTTTCGGGTGGCAAGGACAGCATTGTGATGCTGCGGCTGGC
>NZ_JBIRAZ010000058.1:0-4029 GCF_044326415.1 Actinomadura sp. 6N118
CACTCGCAGACGCCGCAGACGGCAGCCGGCGCATGACCGAGCTGGCAGACGGAGTCGTGTACAGCCGCAGCGGCCTGACCTACCAGGTGGCGCTGCTGGAAAAGGCCGGACTCGCCGCTCGCAGCCCCTCCACCGACGACGACCGCGGCGTGACGGTGACCATCACCCAGGCGGGACAGGACGTACTCGCCCAGGTGTTCCCCGGTCACATCGACATCCTGCGGCAGCTCTTCCTCCAACCGCTCACACGCCAGGACATCGACAGCCTCGCCCGTGTCCTCACCCTCGTCCGCGACCACATGCGCTCCATCCCACCCCGATCGGCCAAACCGCGCCGCAAGAGCACCACACGCCACAGCCCCACCGGCGGCGGAGCCTGATCGCACCCCCGGCCCCATCGCCGGGTCAACAAGCGCCGCGGGATCACCCGAGCAGGCGCGAGCGGCGGATACGGGCGTCCGGGTCTACGGCGTCGGCGATCGCCGCGGACCGCCTCCGGACATCCGCCGGCAGCGCATCCGGCACGCTCGCCGCGCCCTCGACCCACGAGCCCGGTGTCGAGCCAACGTCGGCAATCGACCAGACAGATCGAGCCCGGCGAACCCTCCTTCGATCCGTTCACGGGGGAACAGGTTGAGCGGCGCAACCGCGTGGTAGACGAAGTCGCCCGGCGGGGCCACAACGGCCCCGGCGCGGCTGACCCTTCGCCCACCACGTGGCGGGCCATCGCTCAATCCAGCGCAGCACGCTAGAACAGCACCAGAAGCTCTTGGTGGGGCGGTCGTGTTCTTGATCGACTCCACGCTTACCAGGAGCTCTCTCATTCATGATCATGACATGACGCCCCAAGGCACCCTGTGACCAGCGAGATCAGACTGGGAAAGGCTCGCTGAGGAGGTCTCGCACTCGAACTGACCTGTCGCAGGAACCCGTCGATCAGCTCCATAGCCTGCGCGTCCCGCATTCCTCGCCTTGGACGGAGGGGGACCCCGGGGTTTCGGATGTGGATAGCCGTGCGACGCGTGTACGAGGACGCGCTTCCGGCCTGACTCGACTTGCTCAGAGCGAGCCGCAGGCCCTGCGCCACCGCCGTGAGCGGGGCGCAGGGCCTTCGCGTTATGTGGGAGCCTTCAGCCGAATCCACGCATTGGACGGCGGCACCGACTACACATCCTGGACCGTACTCGACGAGGTCACACCGCCCCGGCCCGTCCACGTACGCGACCGGCACCGGGCCCGGCCGCACGGCAGCGCCCACCGACGCACGGCTCAGGATCGCCAACTAGCCATGGATCAACGCAGGTCAGACTAGCCGTAGAGGCATGGAGACACTGCGTGGCGTCCGAGGAGCCGACATGCTCTGCTTCGCAGCCGATCCGCAGCTTTTCCCCAGGTTCGCCCTGCGCAGGTCTGCCTCACCCAGGTACGCATCGCGCAGGTTTGCGCCCTCCAGGAATGCCTTGCGCAGATCCGCCTCCCCCAGGTACGCATCGCGCAGGTTTGCGCCCTCCAGGTCCGCACCGCCCAGATTCGCTTTCCACAGGTTTGTCCCAGACAGCTTCGCGCCCTCCAGAGATGCGTTGCGCAGATCCGCCATGCCCAGGTAGGCACCGGACAGATCCGCACCTTCCAGGTTGACGCGGCGCAAGTTGAGCTGGCTCAGCTGCGCGCCGGAGAGGTGGAGTTGGCTGAGGTCGATGCGGCGATGTTCGGGGCGGCGCGGTCGGCGCCCGAGCGCGGTAAGCGCGGCTTGGACATCGGCTTCGGGTCGGTCGGAGAGCTTGCGGCGGGCGGCCAAGGTGGGTCCGTCGTCATGGCGGGCGGCGGGGGCGCGGCGGCGGATGAAGGCTTCGAGGACTTCGATGACGTCGTTGTGGTGTGGGGGTGAGTCGTGGGCGACGTGGGCGAGGGCGTAGATGCCGCCGAGACGGACGTCCATTTCGGTGGACCCGAGCCGCTCAAGGGCTTTGGTGAACCGGTCCGTGACCTGCCCGCGGTGGGACAGCCGGTAGCCGCTCCAGGTGAACAGCAGACCGATGGCCACCACGATCGCACCGCCGGCCGACACCACCAGCAGCCGGGCGTTGTGCCGATCTCGAGCCGCGTCCGTGCTGCCCTTGACGACGAGGTCGGGCACCTTCCACAACGCCACGGCGTAGCCGCTACCAATCGCCAGGAGCCCCAGCCACGACAGCGCCAACCGTGTAAACCGCACTGCTGGCAGTGCCCACAGGTACTGCAGTTCCCGCCGCACCCATCCTCCCGTGCTTGCCACCGCCACTCCCCCATTCCGGGCGCCCACCCAGCACGCGCAGGCGAACCGATGCGCTGAGCCAGCAGCATGTCCCCTGTCAGCTCCTGTACTGGTCCGAATGCGGCGAAAGGGGAGGTCGGGACCGGCTCTGGCCACGGCTGTCGGCAATCGTCGCCGCAGCAGTTACAGACGCGGGCGAACTCGGCTCGCCCGCAGAACATCAGGTCGAGGTCGTGGTGCGTGGTGACGATGTCGGGCAAGCGCTCGTCGCTGACGAGCGCCTCGACGAAGGCTGCTCGAAGCCACTCGTTGGCGTACGCGCCCACGATCCCACTGTGCACCGGGCGCGCGATGTCGTAGAGGAGCCGTGCCCTGGTCGGCATCACGCGAACGGTGTGGCCGCGTTCGGTGGACGCTTGTGAGCCGTCGGAGCCGAGGTGGCCGCGGGTAGTCGGAGTCAGTGCGGAGAGCTGTTGGCTCGTGGCGGTCAGTCCTTGGGGGTGGCTGGTCACGGTGGCTCCTGGTGGTCGGCTCGTTCGCTGGTCCAATGGAACCTGAAAGGCCAGGTCAGCGGGCCGTTCAAACTCGCCAAGACACGAAGTGACCTCGACCGTTCGGATCGCGTGTGCCGGGCCGTGCAGAGATTCGCCTGGTGGGAGAGCATCTGGAGGACGTCGAGCCAGCGCGGCGAAAGCGTGGTGAGTTCTTGCCGCTGGTGTTGAGTCGTCACCGTGTCGGTAAGGCTGTTACAGCGCGCAGCTACACATTGCCTCCTGTCAGGAGAGCATGGAGTGGTCCCTGAGACGCTCCTGCGGCGCGACTCGTGGACGGGATTCGGTGGCTGGTGGAGGCACAAGGCTTCCCCGACGAAGCAACCGAGCTCCTTGGTGGAGTGGGCGGCATAACAGCTCTGCTGGAGCAGGGCATGAGGTGGTCATCCTGGATCTGGCGGTGGTGTGTGACTACGGTCGTCGGTGTGACGGACGTGCGCTACTTCTGGCATGAAGCATCGGTCCCGGCTGACTTGGATGTCACGCAGGTGTACGGGTATCTGATCTGCCCGGACACCGCTCGGGTGCTGGTGCAGAACGACGCGGGGACGTTCAATCTGCCTGGTGGCTCTCCGGAGGCTGTCGACGACGGCATCGAGGCGACGCTGATCAGGGAAGCGTTCGAGGAGAACCAGGTGCGGGTCACCGCGTCTGCCTACCTGGGCTATCAGGAGGTCCACCGGTCAGGGATGGCGCCGTATGCGCAGGTGCGCATGGTCGGTCTGATCGGCTCGTTCGCGGAGCGGCGGCCTGACCCTGACGGGGGCCGGGTGTATCGCCGGCTGATGACCTCGCTGGCGGAGGCGCCGCAGGTGCTGGGCTGGGGCGAGCAGGCGGTGGCTCAGGCCAAGGCTGCGGCCCGGGTCGCCGAAGAATTGTGGGGCGTGGCCGTCGGGAAGCCGACCCCGGCTGAGTACGTCGACTGAGCTGGCTGAGCTTGAGGTCCAGGGCCACAGAGGCTTCATCGTGCTTGTGGTGCGGCTCGGGTCCGGGAGGGTGGTGGCATGGTGGGGGACCTGGACGTTGCTCGCTGGCGGTTGCGCAGCCAGCACCTGGTTTGGCCCTTCGCCGGGTCGGCGGGCGAGGCTGTCGGTTCGCTGCTGGCCGTCCAGGCAGAAAACCCCAGTCAGGCGGCTTGGGCAGTGGCCTCGCGCACACAGAACCCCGACCAGGCCGATCTGGCGACTCTCCTCAACGACGGCGCCGTCCTGCGCACGCACGTAC
>NZ_JBIRAZ010000059.1:0-3286 GCF_044326415.1 Actinomadura sp. 6N118
GTGTGAGAAGTAGTTCCCTGGTTTCGTGGTTTTGTGTGGCTTTTGTGTGGTGTTCGGTGCTGTGGTTGAGGTGTCACGTATCACAAAGCGTCGCTGTTGTGTGACTGTGTGTTTGCTGGCCGGTATCTTGCCGAACAGGTCATCGAAGATGGGCCGTCATCACCGGCCCGGCGCCCGGCAGGAGAGGCCCCCCGAGTTGTCGTCTGCTGCGTTGTCTGTTGCGTCGCCTGCTGCTGGTGTGCGGCGCGCCGGCGGGCTGTGTTCGGCCTGGCGACGAACAGTCCGGGGGTGGCTGACCGGTGGCGCGTAAGACCAGGAGCAACCGGGGCAGCAGGGTCCGCGCCTACCGGGTCGGTCATCGCGCCAACCCGGGCAAGGTGGCGGCGGTCGGTGAGATCTTGCCGCACTGGCGGCGGGGCCTGGTCCATGTGCAGCTCCTGCAGACGCGCGCCTACAAGGAGCACGGGTTCGTCGGGTTGATGGACACCAAGGGCCTGCCGGGGTATCTGTCGCAGCGGCAGTGGAAGAGCGTGGTCAGTGCGACACGAGGTCGCTCCATTCAAGTGGAGAAAGCCCTCAGAGAGGAAGGAATAGGGCTGATTCTCTGACAAGTGTCCAATTGTCAGTCCCCAGGTCCGCATGCGTCGCTGGCAACGGCGGGGTGTGAAGCCGGACCAGAAAGCCCAAGGGGCCCCGATCCGTCCGGGGAGCCACAGGTGAGGGGAAGACTGGAAGGGCGAATGCGATGTGAACCCCCGGCTATGCCTCGTCACTCTTACGGTCATGAGAGGGGAAGCATAATGGCCGACAAGCCCTAGGTGCAGAAAAGCGCCAGGTGGTCCCTTCGGATGACTAAGGAGGGATGTGGACACCACCGGGCTCGGGGTATAGGGGGCGCCCTCCCCAGTCGCATCTTGATGGAGGGAAACGTGGGAACCCCGTTGTGGTCCGTCATAGGGCGGTAGGTGGCCGTAAGGGAAGCCGATGCCGCAGCGGGAACAGGATGGTCCAAGAAGCGAATGCCGACAGATCGAAAGGTCAGGGGAAAACGCGGAATGCTCGACTCTCAAGGCGCCGCGTATAACCCGTCGGATAGGGGCCCTGGTGGCCTGGCCCGAAAGGGCGCTGACGTGGACCGGGTGGAACTTTGGAGTGAAGGTGGGGAGGGACCCGAACCGATGGGCAAGTTGGACACCACACCGGGCGACATGGCCGGGACGGTGAACGGACCGGAGGGCGATCCCGCTCTGGACTGGCACGGCATCGACTGGGCCAGCGAGGAGCAGAACGTACGGCGACTCCGCCAGCGGATCTTCAAGGCGTCGCAGGAAGGGAACCTCAAACAGGTTCGCAACCTGCAAAAGCTCGTGCTGCGGTCGAGGAGTAACACGCTGGTCAGCGTGCGACGAGTCACCCAGCACAGCACCGGCCGCAAGACCGCCGGGATCGACGGCCAGGTCGTGCTGACCCCTGCCGGGCGGGCCCAGCTCGCCCAGCAGATCCAGGAACAGCCGAACCGTCGTCCCGATCCGGTCAAGCGGGTGTACATCCCCAAGAGCAATGGAAAGCAGCGCCCGCTCGGGATCCCGGTGATCAAAGACCGCGTCCACCAGGCGCGTGTCAAGAATGCGCTGGAACCCGAGTGGGAAGCCCGTTTCGAGGAGCGGTCCTACGGTTTTCGGCCGGGGAGGAGTTGCCACGACGCGGTGGAGAGCATCTTCGACGTGGCGAAGAGGAGAACCGGAGTCCGGGAGTGGGTTTTGGATGCTGACTTGTCGGCGGCATTCGACCGGATCCACCACGACCGGCTGATGCAATCCGTCGGATCGTTCCCCGCTGGGGACGCCATCCGGGGGTGGCTGAAGGCCGGGGTGATGGAGCAAGGCCGGTGGTCGCCCACGCACGAGGGAACTCCGCAGGGGGGCGTGATCAGCCCTCTGCTGCTTAACATTGCTCTGCACGGGATGGAAGAAGCCGCAGGGGTGGAATGGAAACGCAGAGGCGAAAGCCTGGGCGCTAAACCTGAAACCCCGGTCCTGATTCGGTACGCCGACGACTTCGTAGTGCTCACATACTCGAAGGAAGAGGCGGAACAGATTAAGCGGAAGCTGGCCGAATGGCTGGAGCCCCGCGGGCTCCGGTTCAACGAGGACAAGACCCGCATCGTGCATCTGGACGAGGGTCTTGACTTCCTGGGGTTCAACATCAGGAAGAACAGCCAACGCAAGATCATTATCAAGCCGAGTCAGGACGCGGTACGGAGGATCCGGGAAAGGCTGCGGATAGAGATAAAGGCCCTGCGTGGGCACAACGCCGCAGCAGTACTGAGGAAGCTCGCGCCTATTGTGCGTGGGTGGGCGACGTACTACCGGGGGGTGTGCTCCAAGGAAACCTTTGGCTCCCTGGATCACTACGTCTGGAAGCTCACCTACAAGTGGGCCACCAGAAGGCACCCCACCAAGTCGAGGCACTGGGTAGCAGACCGGTACTTCGGCAGGTTCAACAAGTCGCGGGCGGACAAGTGGGTGTTCGGCGACCGGAACACCGGCGCCTACCTCTACAAGTTCGCATGGACCCCGATCGTCCGGCACATCAAGGTCAAGACAGGAGCGTCCGCGGATGACCCTGCCCTGGCCGACTACTGGGCGAACAGGCGCCGCAAGGCGGCGCCTCCCGTGATGGACAAGACCAGCTTGAGCCTGGCCATGCGCCAGAAAGGGCTGTGTCCGCTCTGCAACGGGACCCTGATCACCGGGGCCGAATATGAGCCGGACAATCCACGCGCCTGGATTGAATGGTTCGAGGCCACAGGACGGCGGCTGCACAAGCACCACCTCCGATACCGGCGAGAAGGGGGCGGGAACGGCAAGAACAACCTCCGGCTCGTACACGCCGACTGTCACCGGCAGCACCACGAAGCCGACGACAAACGGACCGGACGCAAGACCAAACGCCCACAGGGTTCTGCTTGAGCCGTGTGCGGTGAAAGTCGCACGCACGGTTCTGAGGGGGCCGGGGCCCGGCAACGGGCCCCGGCTACCCGACACCAGGTCAACCAGGCCCTGGCCGCGTGGGCCGGAGCCGCCGTGGCGAAAATCCGCGCGCTGATCGCCGCCCTGGATGTTCCCGCCGGCCGCAAGAGTGACCTGTTCCGCATCAACGCCGGACGTGCCTGGTTCCGCCCCGAATACACCACCGGCCGCACCACCGGCCGCTCCGCCGATCAGGACGCCGATCCAGATGGTGGCGGTGTGTTCACCGCCACGCCTGAGGACCTGGCGCTGGC